>CAYVJO010000431.1:0-2975 GCA_964451735.1 uncultured Hyphomicrobiaceae bacterium
GCACAAAACGGCGTTCCGTGGTGGTATTTCTATGGGCTGCCGGGACAATTCACCAATATGCGGCTCGAAAGTGTTGACCCCGGCGACCGGCAGTGGCGGGCTATAGGACCGGATCGGGTGCTTGGATGCACGGTTTATATCGCCTCCGAACTCGCCGGGCCTGGTATCGTGAAGCATTTATACGGCGAGAATTTCGGTCTTGGTGAACCGAACCGGAAGGAGACGGACCGTCTCAGAACCCTAGCATCCGCCTTCGAGCACGCGGGTCTCAAGGCGCGCATCTATCCTGAAATCCGTAACGATATATGGCTGAAACTCTGGGGCAATCTTTGTTTCAACCCGATTTCAGCGCTCACCCGTGCTCCGCTCGATATGATCGCGCTCGATCCCGCAACTCGCTCCGTCACCCGCAACATGATGTCGGAAGCCGAACGCATCGGCCGCCGGCTAGGCGTGCATTTCCGGGTCGATATCGAACGCCGGATCAATAGCGCGGCGCAGCTCAAGGACCATCGGACCTCGATGCTCCAGGACCTGGAATCCGGCAAGCCGCTCGAACTCGACGCGCTTCTGGGAGCGGTGCAGGAGATGGGACGGATCGTTGATCTGGATACGCCCTACATCGATTGCGTCCTTGGCTTGACTCAGCAAATGGGCCGCATGGCCGCCGTTTACCCAGCCTTTCCGGATACGGCAATGATGACCGACGCGGAAAGAACCGTCGCCGATTAGCCAGGACGGACAACGGCAAATACGGCTGAGCATTCGATCAGGATCACTTCAAATAGAAACAATCCGTATCCATATGATACGTGACAAAGCACGATCAGGAAACAAGTGTCCAGTTTTTCTTATCGTGCTTTGGAGCCGTTTTTCAACGGTGGGCTCATATCAGGATCAAACACTTTGTTTGATCGCAACTTCCTACACTCAACTGATAGTCACATGTGCGGAAATTGCTATAGAGCGCCGGACTTGTAGTCAGAAGCGGTCATGGCTCTCTATCTGTTTGTTTGATCATCGGAGCTAGAACATGAGTTCGGATTATTTCGGATCAACTATGCTTTCCTTGCTTCTGGCATCGATCGTAGTCTTTGCGTGGCCCGCGCATGCTGCCGCGGATGACGGCCCGGAGCTGATCTTCAAGCGAACGACTGTCTGGAAATTTCTGTCGCCGGACCACAAGCTTGCAACCTATGCGCTGGACGACCCAATCGTTGAAGGCGTCGCTTGTCATTTCACGGTGCCGGAAAAGGGCGGCTGGTCGGGATGGCTCGGACTTGCCGAGGAGCTTTCGAACGCTTCGCTGGCTTGCCGGCAGGTCGGCAAGGTTGCTTTCAAGGAAAAATTCGAGCAGGGCGAGGAGATGTTCCGCCAGCGGCGTTCGCTCTTTTTCAAAAAGATGCGGATCGTGCGCGGCTGCGACAAGAAACGGAATGTGCTCGTCTATCTTGTCTATACCGACAAGCTGATCGAGGGCAGCCCGGAAAACTCTACATCGACGGTGCCGATCATGCCTTGGGGCGGAGCCGAGCCAGAGCGATGTGCCGACTGGCTTAAGGAGTGACACATGTCGCGCAAAGCGCGAAATCGGCCGGCGCGAGTCACGACGGCTTCGTTCCGAAAACTACGGCAACGCGCAAATCGTCGCCGCCGCGCAATGGACGCACTGACACATCGGACCCATGCCGCCTGACAACGAAATCGACACTCGAACCACGCAAACGCATGTCGCGGATCAGCACCTCATCGAGGAAATCAGGTAGGCGCGGATTGCGCATCCTGATCTCGCGCGCGGCGGGATCGAACTCGAAGCCTAGCGAAGCCTCCAGCAAGGAGAATGGTGTAGCGCTTGCCCAGGCTTGCGGCGCGCAAGCGACCGGATAGAGCGTAGGGCCGCGGCCTTTGGCGCGCTGAAAACCGCAAAACAGCTCCGGCAAACGCCGCAACTCCATATAGGCAGCGGCTTCCGTTAGCCCGCGAAAAACGCGCGCGACCGCCTCGTGAGCGCCATAGCGCGCCAGGCCCAGCGCAATCAGCGCATTGTCATGCGGCCAGATCGAGCCATTGTGATAGGACATTGGATTGTAGCGGGCCTCGTCATTGGCGATGGTGCGGATGCCCCAGCCGGAGAAGAAACGCGGGCGAAGCAATTCGCTGGCGATTAATAGGCCCTTATCTGGCTTCACAATTCCGGAAAAGAGCAAATGCCCAACATTTGAGGACCGAACCCGGCATGGCTCCTTGCGCCCGTCCAGGGCGAGCGCGTAAGTATTCAACTCAGACAGCCAGAACGCTTCATCGAAGCGGATGGCAAGCCTTTCGGCTTCGGCGTTGAGTTGTTGCGCGCGGTCGTAGTGACCCAGAAGTTTCGCACATCGCGCCGTCCGCCTTTTGGCTTCGTAGACATAACCCTGGACTTCGCATAATGCGAGCGGCCCTTCTGCCAACTTGCCATTTCTATGAAAAACGGAGTCGTGCGAATCTTTCCAGCATTGATTCGCGAGTCCATCCTCCGTCGCTCGCTGATATTCGATAAAGCCGTCGCCATCCGGGTCGCCAGGACCGTCGATCCACTGCATCGCGGCTTCGGCGGCCGGCCATAGCTCGCGAAGGGTGTCCATGTCGCCCGTACGCTCGACATAGCGGCCGAGGAGAATAAGGAACAGCGGTGTGGAATCGACGCTGCCGTAATAGCGGGCGAAGGGAACTTCCTTGAGCGCCGCCATCTCGCCGCCGCGCATCTCATGCAGGATCTTGCCAGGCTGCGCATCAGAATCGGGATCGTAATCCATGGCCTGATAGCGGGCAAGTCTTCGCAGGACACCTTTGGCGATAGTCGGGGCGCACCACAATAGCTGCATGGCTGTGATAAGCCCATCCCGCCCAAAGCTGGTGGAAAACCAGGGAATGCCTGCATAAGGGTAGGGTCCGTCGGGCGTATCGGTAAGCAGCATGGACATGTCAGCCCATGA
>CAYVJO010000432.1:0-2963 GCA_964451735.1 uncultured Hyphomicrobiaceae bacterium
GTCCATCACGCTTTTGAAGGGCAGGCCAACGCCATGATAAAGCCCCAGCAGGTGGTAGCGGCTTGTAATGCCCATGTCGTCGAGCGTTTGCCGCGAGGCGAAATCCTCGATCTGGATGGCAAGATTTCCCGCAATCGCTCGGAAAGGATCGGGCAAACCCTGCCACACCTCGTAAGCGACAGCTTCGAACTCCTCCAGCGTTTTTGGATCGCGGTTTGGCATGACAGTCCCCATGTCAACTCTACCCGATTTGGGAAACCGCACGCGATTTTAAAGTATGAACGGGTCCTGGAAGGGGCATCCCACAATCCGGGACCGCGTTGCGCCTATTGGCAGAAGTTGGATCAGACCCGGCGTTCGACCATCTTCTTTTTCAACTCCGCAATCGCCTTTGCCGGGTTTAGACCCTTAGGGCAAACGCGCGCGCAGTTGAGGATGGTGTGGCAACGGTAGGTTCGAAACGGGTCTTCCAGATTGTCGAGGCGCTTGCCCGTCGCCTCGTCGCGGCTGTCATCGACCCAGCGATGCGCCTGCAGAAGCGCGGCTGGACCGAGATAGCGTTCGGAATTCCACCAATAGGACGGGCAAGCAGTCGAGCAGCATGCGCACAGAATGCACTCATAATGCCCTTCGAGCTTTTCGCGGTCCTCGCGCGACTGGCGCCACTCTTTCTCCGGCGTCGTACTTTCCGTTTGCAACCAAGGTTCGATGGAGCGGATCTGAGCGTAGAAATGCGTCAGATCCGGCACGAGATCTTTTATTACCGGCATATGTGGAAGCGGATAAATATTGATCGACCCGCCGATCTCGTCGATGGCCTTCGTGCAGGCGAGCGTGTTCGTACCATCGATATTCATCGCGCAAGAGCCGCAGATGCCCTCCCGGCAGGAGCGCCGGAAGGATAAAGTCGGATCGATCTCGTTCTTGATCTTGATGATCCCGTCGAGAACCATCGGCCCCGTCTCGGAGAGATTGAGCCAATAGCTGTCCACATGCGGGTTTTGCCCGTCATCCGGCGACCAGCGGTAAACGCGGAACTCCCTCCACTTCCCCTTACCGTTGCGTTTCGGCTCGTTCCATGTCTTGCCCTTGGTTACTTGCGAGTTTCGGGGAAGGGAAAGTTCGACCATTTATTGGCTCCGCCTTATGCTTTATGACCTGCGTCCGCCGCTTCTCCGGACCAATTTACCCGCAAAGTTGCGAACATCGTGACCGTTAGCATGATGAAGCCGGCTATCGCACCGGTGAGAAGCGCATAATCTTCAAGACGCAAGATCAGATATAGCAGGCTATATAGAATTAGAAAGATAATGAGCATGATGAAGCCCTTTGTGGCGCTTTGCAGCGCCTTTCCGACATAAAGCGACAACATGCCGCCCGTCGCGCTTGAGGCGGCGACATAGGCCAGCGTAAAGCCGATATGTTCAGAAAGGCTCAAAAGCAGCACGTAAAACAGAATCATCGCCACTCCGACGAACACATACTGCACGGCATGAACGCGACGGTTAGACGTCAATTCGAGCATGAGCACCCCGAAAAAGGCGACCGCGAGGAACATCAACCCATATTTCGCTGCCCGGTCTACGAGGTTGTAGTAATCGATAGGTATGTAGAAATCGACGCCCGACAATGTCGACCAAAGCGTATGGTGGATGGATTGAGACTGCGGACTGGCTACGCGCCAGGCCTGCGGCACGCTGCGAGCCAGGTGAGGGACGCGCCAAGTCGCGGTGAAGCCATCCTTGCGGACCTCGCGCGTGTCCGGCAGAAACGCGCCGCTGAAGCTCGGATGCGGCCAGTCCGACGACAGGGCGATCCGCGTTTCCCGTCCGATCGGCGCGATGGTCAAGACCGACGAACCGTTGAAAACGAGTTCAGTCTCAAAGCTGAACGCGCCGGGCGTTTCCCTGATGAAGGAGTCGATAGGGTAAATGCGCGCGTGCAGACCTGACATGCCGCTATTCGCAATGCCGGTGCTCGGTTCAAACTCGACTCTCCGGCCATCGATCTTGAGCGATGCCGTCTCTTTCAACCCGGAAACATCGCTGATCGCCAGCGAAAGGAAAGCGTCGCGCCAGCGTATATCGACGGCGTCCGGATCAACCAGGCGGATATCCGGGGAGGGAAATCGCCCGCTGAGTTTCATCCGCGCGTTATAAAGTGTCACATCATAGATCGAGCGGCGGCGGATTTCCGAATTCGCCTCTCCCTCGGCGCTGAAATCGTCGGGCAGAAATACCGCATGGCGCTCCTGAACGTCCTCGATTGTCTTGTCGTCCTGAATGCGCGTTACGCGCACCGAATAGGGAACGATCAAGAGTGGACCGATGAGCTGCTGCTCCGCCCCGAACGTGCGCGCCACTTCGGCTTTGACGCTTTGAAAGCGGCCTTCGCGATCGGAAATGACGAACCAGACGAGAGCGAGCGGTATGCTGAGGATGAGAATGAGAACGGCGACGAGGAAGAATTTGAAACCTGGCGAGCGGGCGAAACGGCTAAAACTATCGAGGAAGGATGTAGCCATCGGCGGTGTCCCCATGAGGCGTGAGCGCATTAAACCTTTAACGCGGATATAAACAATTGCGGCGGCTTAACCTAGGCTGAAACGGTGGAGCCTTTCGCGATCGAGCCGGCTCCAAGATGGCGCAAGACACCTCACAGGAATTTCACGTATTATCAGAATGCTCAGGGATGAAGATGCACATGAAGCAAGCGCAAACCGGTCTTCTTGTCGGCTTTTTGAATTTCGCCCATGGCCTTGATCATTTTGTGATGTTGATTTATCCGGCGGCGGTGCTGGCGCTTTCCGTTTCGCTGGCCATGCCTTTCGGTGAGCTGCTCCCCTACGCCACGGGTGGCTTCATCGCGGGCGCAGCGCAAGGCGCGCGTCAGGAAAGCATCGGCTGCCTCACGGCGCGTGGCGCGCTCAATGACCGCAAGTTCCACCAGTACTTCGGCAAACT
>CAYVJO010000433.1:0-2962 GCA_964451735.1 uncultured Hyphomicrobiaceae bacterium
CATGACGCGCTGCATTCATTGCACGCGCTGCGTTCGCTTCATGACCGAGGTGGCAGGCGTCTCAGAACTTGGGGCGATTGGGCGCGGCGAGGATATGGAAATCACCACCTATCTGGAGCACGGGATGACATCGGAGCTGTCCGGCAACGTCATCGATCTGTGCCCTGTTGGCGCGCTGACTTCGAAGCCTTATGCCTTCAAGGCGCGCCCCTGGGAACTGCGCAAGACCGAAAGTATCGACGTCATGGATGCTGTCGGCTCGAATATCCGGGTCGATGCGCGCGGACGCGAGGTAATGCGTATTTTGCCCCGCAACCACGATGAGGTGAACGAAGAGTGGATTTCGGACAAGACGCGCTTCGTTTGGGACGGTCTCAAGCGCTCGCGGCTGGACCGGCCCTATATCCGCAAGGATGGCAAGCTGCACGAGGCGAGCTGGGCTGAGGCTTTCGCCGAGATCGCAGAGCGGTTCAAAGCGGCGGGGCCGAAAAAAATCGGCGCGATTGCAGGCGATCTGGCAGCCGTCGAGGAGATGTATGCGCTGAAATCGCTTTTCCGATCTCTCGGATCGCCGCATATGGATTGCCGTCAGGACGGATCCGCGCTCGATCCGGCATATGGCCGGGCCAGCTATCTTTTCAACTCCACTATTGCGGGTCTTGAAGATGCGGACGGCGTTTTGCTGGTCGGCGTCAATCCGCGCCTGGAGGCCGCCGTTCTCAATACACGCATTCTGAAAGGATACCGCGCCGGGCGGCTTACCGTGGGTCTCATCGGCCGGCAAGTAGACCTGACCTATGCATATGACTATCTCGGCGCAGGACCACAGACCTTGCACGACATCGCGATCGGTAAACACCCTTTCGCGCAGACGCTGCGCGACTCGACCAACCCGATGATCATTGTCGGCGCGGCCGCTCTCGCGCGCCCGGACGGGGCGGGCATTTTGAAGCTTGCGGCGCAAGCTGCCAAAAGCCTAGGAATGCTGAGGCCCGAAGAAGGCTGGAACGGATTGAATATCCTGCATGGGGCAGCGGCGCGCGTTGGCGGCCTTGATCTCGGCTTCGTGCCACAGAAAGACGGCCTAGCGCTGGACGCCATGCTGGATGCGGCATCAGACGGCGATATCGAAGTGCTCTATCTGCTCGGCGCTGATGAAATCGACATGAGCCGCACTGGCGACGCTTTCGTCATTTATCAGGGTAGCCATGGTGACCGGGGCGCGCGTTTCGCCGACCTGATCCTACCTGGCGCGGCCTACACCGAAAAAAGCGGGACTTACGTTAATCTGGAGGGCCGTGTGCAGATGGCGCAGCGGGCCATTTTCCCCCCCGGCGACGCACGCGAGGACTGGACCATCATCCGTGCGCTATCTGAACGGCTGGACGCGAAGCTACCTTTCGACACTCTTGGTGAGTTACGGGCCAGGCTCTATGAAGAGCACCCGCATTTCGCCGCCACGAATGAAATCGCACCGGGGGATTTGGCAGGGATCGAAGCTCTCGGCAGCGGAGAAGCCATCATCGGTGAAGAGCCTTTCGGTCTTGCAATCGAGGATTATTTCCTGACCAACCCGATTGCGCGGGCATCGGCGATCATGAAGGAGCTGTCGGCTCTGGCGCACGAGCAGCAACACGGAGCGACGGGAACCGATGGCTGATTTCTGGACCAATTACGGTTTTCCGCTCTTCATCATCGTTGTCCAGAGCCTTGGCCTGATAGTCTCGCTACTGCTGATCATCGCCTATCTGCTTCTGGCCGACCGCAAAATCTGGGCGGCTGTTCAGCTCCGGCGAGGGCCGAACGTGGTCGGCGCATACGGGCTCCTACAAAGCTTTGCCGATTTTGCCAAATTTATACTGAAAGAGCCGGTCATTCCGGCCGGCGCTGATAAATTCCTCTTCCTGCTCGCCCCCTTCATTACAACCGTGCTAGCGCTGTCGGCCTGGGCGGTGATACCGGTGAGCGATGGCTGGGTGATTGCCGACATTAACGTTGGCATTCTTTTCATTTTCGCAATCTCCTCGCTCGGCGTTTACGGAGTGATCATCGGGGGCTGGGCTTCTAACTCGAAATATCCGTTCCTTGGCGCACTACGCTCGGCGGCCCAAATGGTCTCCTACGAGGTTTCCATCGGCTTCGTCATCATTACGGTCCTGCTCTGCGCCGGAACGCTCAACTTGAGCGGCATCGTCAAAGCGCAGGACACGGCCTACGGCCTCTTTGGCTGGTACTGGCTGCCGCTTTTCCCGATCTTCGTTATCTTCTTCATCTCCGCGCTCGCTGAGACCAATCGCCCGCCTTTTGATCTTCCCGAGGCTGAGTCGGAGCTGGTGGCGGGTTTCATGGTGGAATATTCCTCCACGCCCTACCTGCTCTTCATGCTGGGGGAATATGTAGCGATCACGACCATGTGCGCGCTGATGACGATTCTATTCCTTGGCGGCTGGCTCCCGCCCGCGGACATCCCGCCTTTCACATGGGTACCAGGCGTGATCTGGTTTATCCTGAAATTGTGCTTTTGCTTTTTCCTCTTCGCGATGGTGAAGGCGATCGTGCCCCGTTACCGCTACGATCAGCTCATGCGTCTTGGCTGGAAAGTTTTTCTGCCCGCCTCTCTCGCGATGGTTGTCGTCGTGGCGGGCGGGCTGCAATATTTTCAACTCGCGCCCTAATGGAATAAACTATGTCCGGACTAGCGCAAACGATCAAATCCGCCATGCTTGCCGAGTTCTTCTCGGCTTTCTGGCTCGGACTGAAATACATGTTCAAGCCGAAGGCGACGGTCAACTACCCAAACGAGAAAGGCCCCATCTCGCCGCGTTTTCGCGGCGAACACGCGCTGCGCCGCTACCCGAACGGGGAGGAGCGCTGCATCGCTTGCAAACTATGCGAGGCCATCTGCCCGGCGCAGGCCATCACCATCGAGGCGGGTCCGCGTCGCAATGACGGCACGCGCCGG
>CAYVJO010000434.1:0-2960 GCA_964451735.1 uncultured Hyphomicrobiaceae bacterium
GATCTGTCCGGCGCCGAATGGTTCGATGATCCTGTGGAACTTGCCACGAGCGCATCAATAGACGTTTACGTCGAGCTGATTGGCGGTAAGGACGGCCCGGCAAAAGAATCGGTCGAAGCGGCGCTCGGCGCTGGAAAACCTGTCGTGACGGCGAACAAGGCGCTTCTTGCCATGCGCGGCGCGGAATTGGCCTGCCTGGCGGAGGAAAAAGGCGTCGCCTTGAATTTCGAAGCAGCCGTGGCTGGCGGAATACCGATCGTGAAGACCATGCGCGAAAGTCTAGCTGGCAATCAGGTTACTCGCGTTTTCGGCATTTTGAACGGCACTTGCAATTACATCCTGACCCGTATGGGCAATGAAGGGCACACCTTCGCTGACGTGCTCGCCGACGCGCAAAAAGCTGGCTATGCCGAAGCCGATCCCACATTCGACGTCGATGGTCATGATACGGCGCACAAGCTCGCGATTCTGACAAGCCTGGCTTTTGGTACGCAGATTTCTTTCGACACGATCTATATGGAAGGCATTCGCTCCATTTCGCCTACCGATATCCAAGCCGCCAAGGAGCTTGGGTATAAGATCAAGCTGCTCGGCGTTGCGGTGAAGACAGATAGCGGCATCGAACAACGCGTGCATCCGACGATGGTGCCGAGCGATAGTGCGATTGCTCAGGTGGACGGCGTTTTGAATTGTGTGGCTGTCAAGGCGGATTTCTCCGGGGATATCATGCTCATCGGGCCAGGTGCGGGAGCGGCTGCGACGGCTTCCTCGGTGGTCAGCGACCTTGCCGATATCGCTCGGGGGCATCGTCTTCCAGCTTTTCTTATGCCCGCCAACGGTCTGGTCCCCCATGTGCGCGCCAGAATGCAGGCCCATGAGGGTGGCTATTACATCAGACTTTCGGTTCACGACCGCCCAGGCGCTTTCGCCGCGATTGCCACACGTATGGCGGACGAGGGCATTTCGCTCGAAAGCATCGTGCAAAAACGCACGCGTCCCGCACCCGGCGCCGAATCGCGCGAGCAGCCTTGCGGCGAGACGATGCCGGTCGTGATCATTACTCATGAAACGACGGAAGCGGCGATCCGTCAGGCGCTTGCAGCTATTGAGCATGACGGCCATGTCAATGAAAAGCCTCAAATGATACGCATCGAAAGGCTTTGAAACGGATGATGGTTTCGCAAGGCCGCTGAAGGGAAGTAAAGGGATGTCCCAGCAAAATGTCGGCACAACGCTTCATCGGGCTTTGGCGATCGAAGTGGCGAGGGTTACGGAAGCGGCAGCGATCGCTGCTGCTGGCGTAAGAGGCAGGGGCAATGAAAAGGAGGCCGATCTGGCCGCCGTCGACGCCATGCGCCGCGAATTGAACAAGCTCGCCATTCAAGGGCGTGTCGTGATCGGCGAGGGCGAGCGGGACGAAGCTCCGATGCTCTTTATCGGCGAGCAACTCGGCTCCGGCGAGGGGCCGAAAGTTGACATCGCTGTCGATCCGCTGGAAGGCACGACACTCTGCGCCAAAGCCATGCCGAACGCGCTTGCGGTGGTCGCCCTCGCCGAGGGCGGAACGCTTCTCAATGCGCCTGACATCTACATGGACAAGATAGCAATCGGGCCTGGATACGAACAAGGTCTGGTCGATCTCGATCTGTCTCCGGCCGAAAATCTCCGACGCCTTGCCGATGTCAAGGGCGTGTCCGTGAGCGATCTTACCGTTTGTATCCTCGATAGGTCGCGCCACGCCAAGCTTATCGAGGAGGTACGCGCAGCCGGCGCAGCGATCCGGCTCATCGTGGACGGCGATATTGCTGGCATCATACAAACGGTGGAAGCGGCCGAGACTGGCATCGACATCTACATGGGTATCGGCGGCGCGCCCGAAGGCGTGCTTGCCGCCTCGGCTCTGCGCTGCATCGGCGGTCAAATGCAGGCGCGCCTTACCCCGCTGAGCGAGGATGAACGAAAGCGCGCAACGGCGATGGGGCTGACCGATCTGTCGCGTAAATACTCCATCGAGGACATGGCGAAAGGTGACGTGATTTTTGCTGCGACTGGCGTGACCGAAGGCTCTCTTCTCAATGGTGTGAAATATTACGGCGGCTGGGTTGAAACCCATACGGTGATCATGCGTGCAGCGACGAAGACTGTCCGCTGGTTGAAGACCCGTTACCGGATTGCGCCAAAAGGGGCTCAGCCAGGATATTAATTCACCCCGTCTTGTTCTACGGCACGCTGCGTCCTCGAATCGTTTTATCCTTCAAGAGCAATCGAATGGTAGCGGGCGCGGATCGGCAGCACGTATGATGAAAAATGCGGCGTTGAAGCACGTCATGGCGAGTGAGAGCGAAAAACGGCCAGCATTTCTAGGCGTGACGAGCTCCGTGAAGGATCAGATCTGGCGCGAAAGACTGACGCCAGAGCAAACCCGTCTCGCCGCGGCGATCTGCCAGCACCACGAGCTTCCTGATCTTTTGGGACGCATACTTGCTGCTCGGGGCGCTTCGCTCGATACTGTAACCTCGCTGATGGCTCCGACACTTCGGACGATGTTGCCCGATCCATCGCTTTTGCAAGATATGGACGCCGCCGCGGCCAGACTTGCCGACGCGATACGCCGCGAGGAAAAAATCGCCATCTTCGGCGATTACGATGTTGATGGCGCGTGCTCAGCTGCCCTGATGCAACGCTTTCTCGCCGCGCATGGGCGCGATGCCGTTATTTACATCCCCGACAGAATTTTCGAAGGCTACGGGCCGAATGTCGATGCGATAGAGGGGCTGGTGAAGGACGGCGCACGGCTTATCGTGACGGTGGACTGCGGCAGCACCAGCCATGAACCGCTCGCCGCAGCCCGTCGTCTTGGCGCCGATGTGGTCGTGATCGATCATCATCAGCTTGGCGAAGAGTTGCCGCCAGCCGTGGCTGTCGTCAATCCGAACCGGCAGGACGATATTTCGGGGCAG
>CAYVJO010000435.1:0-1844 GCA_964451735.1 uncultured Hyphomicrobiaceae bacterium
CCTCCAGATAATCGACGCCTTGTATCAATAAAGTGGACGTACCCACGCCTTCGATCCGCGCGCCCATCTTGATGAGGCAAGCTGCAACGTCGCCGACCTCAGGCTCGCGCGCAGCATTCTCGATGATGGTCTTGCCCTTCGCCAGAACGGCAGCCATGAGCACATTGTGCGTTGCGCCGACCGAAACGGCGGGAAAGACGATCCGGGCGCCGCGCAAGCCACCAGAGGGGGCTTTGGCAACGACATAGCCCCCCGACAGTTCCATGTCGGCGCCCAGTGCTTTCAGCCCCATCAGGTGAAAATCGACAGGCCTGGTGCCGATGGCGCAGCCGCCCGGAAGAGAGACGGTTGCTTCGCCATACCGCGCCAGCAATGGTCCGAGTACCCAGAAGCTGGCCCGCATCCGCCGCACCATGTCATATGGGGCGCGAGCATCCACGATGTCACGGGCTGTCAGATGGAAGGTCTCGCCCATATGCTGCGGTCCACCATTCGCACGTTTGCCATCCACCGCGCAATCGACGCCATGATTACGCAGGATTCGCGCCAAAAGGTTGGTGTCCGCAAGATTGGGAACGTTTTTCAAAGTCAGCGTTTCGGAGGTCAGAAGACTTGCGATCATCAGCGGGAGTGTCGCGTTTTTCGCCCCGCTGATAGGGATCGTTCCGTATAGCGGATAACCGCCCTCAATGCGTATCTGATCCATTCAAGATGCCGCCGGTAAATGTTATGCTCGAAGAGCCAATTGCTTACAGGATTAGACGAGCGGCGGCGGCGGCGCAAGTCCGCGCCTTGAAGACGTCAGCCGTCAGCGATCCTCTTTAGCCAGTTTCACGGCGGTGCCGAGCCGTGTACGCGCCTGAGCCTTGCGTTTTTTCAAATTTTCGCGCAATTCGGCTGCCAGCCGCGCCTCACGTTGCTTTTTTACCTCACCTTTCACGGAAGGCCGATCCGTCATCGCAAATCCTCGCCGACAAATTAGCTGATACTACGAATGATGCGCCGCGGATTCCAGCGTATTTTCCTTGCTGAGGACCGGCTTTCAGTTGACGACGCAGCGCAATTCTTGTCTATTTGCGCGCGGCATGGGACAGTCCTGCATGTGAGCCGTATTCCATCGACGCTGCCGTAGCTCAGTGGTAGAGCACTCCCTTGGTAAGGGAGAGGCCGTGAGTTCAATCCTCACCGGCAGCACCATCGCTTATTCGTCCAACATTCTGCGTAATTTTTGCGCAAAAACCTATTTCACCGCACTGACTATCCATATCCCGTTTCAGAAAATACTCTCCATGGTCCAAGGCCGCGCGGCTCGCCGTTTGGCCTCATTCTTGCTTGCTTAACACATGTGCAGAGCGTCTAGGGTTCCGGCCGCCTTCGAGGTGACTTAAAGCGGCGCTGGTCCGAGAGATGCAGGCCGGGCGTGTTACCCGGTGACACGGCGGGACAAAATCCCGGGAGATCACTGCATGAGGTTTGCGGGCGCAGACCACCTCCCGGGTAGCGCTCCAAACCGTTTTGCGAACAAGGGCCATAAAGGCTCGCAAACGATGAGGAGAGCAATAGATGCATCGCATGTTTGGACTGATCGCCGCCGCGCTCATAGCCGTAAGTGCAACATTGGCACCCGCGCAGGCTGCAGCGAAGAAAGAATTCAAGGTCTGCTGGTCGATCTATGTCGGTTGGATGCCCTGGGGCTATCTGCAAAGCTCCGGAATGATGAAGAAATGGGCAGAAAAATACGGCATCACTGTCGAGATCGTCCAGATTAATGATTATGTAGAGTCGATAAACCAATATACCGCCGGCGCTTACGATGGGTGTTCCATGACCAATATGGATGCGCT
>CAYVJO010000435.1:1854-2946 GCA_964451735.1 uncultured Hyphomicrobiaceae bacterium
GGTGATAACATTCGCGTCGGCGTTCTCGAAGCCGGCGGAGGCGTGGACACGACCGCACTTATTGTGGGCGACTATTCCAACGGCAATGACGGGATCGTGCTAAAAGGCAAGGACAAGCTGGCGGACATCAAAGGTCAAAAGGTCAATCTCGTCGAACTGTCCGTCTCGCATTATCTGTTGGCGCGAGCTTTGGAAACGGCCGGTCTCACGGAAAAGGACATTACGGTTGTCAACACCTCCGATGCGGATATCGTCGCAGCTTATACGACTCCGGATGTGAGCGCTGTTGTAACCTGGAACCCGCTCCTGTCCGAGATCGCCGCCATGCCAGACTCCAAGAAAGTATTCGACAGCGCTTCGATCCCCGGCGAGATTATCGATATCATGATGGTCAATACGCAAACGCTGAAGGACAATCCCGATTTCGGTAAAGCGCTGGTCGGGGCCTGGTATGAGCTGATGGCGATTTTGTCGTCCGATAGCGAGGAGGGCATAGCCGCGCGAACTGAAATGGCCAAGGCGTCGGGTACCGATCTTGCCGGCTTCGAGGCGCAGCTTGCCACGACGCAGATGTTCTACAAGCCCGCAGAGGCCGTCGCCTTCACCAAGGATCAGAAGCTCTCCACAACCATGAGCTTCGTTGCCAAGTTCCTGTTCGATCACGGCATTCTTGGACAAGGCGCGCCGAGCGCGGATTTCGTAGGCGTGGAATATCCAGGCGGCGAGGTCACTGGCGACAAGGCGAACGTGAAGTTGCGCTATGACACCACCTATATGGAGATGGCCGCTGACGGGAAGCTTTAGCAGGCCTTAGAGCCCCCTCGATCCGGGACTGCTCGATCGTCTTGGCTGGGTAAGTGGGGAGGCCTGCTGGGGATTCCATGCCCGGCGGGCCGCCAAAGCCGCCAAGAGGGAACTCGATCAGCACACTTACGATTTGGGCGTGCCCGCCGCCGGGTCTTTTGCTAAACTTGGCCGGAGAGCGTATCCCAAGTTACCTTCCCAATGAATATGAGATTTCTTTGCAGATAAGGCGTTTTAAAGCTCATAGCCGGCGCTCCGACGGACAAACTTGGTTCGGCGAAGGAGCGT
>CAYVJO010000436.1:0-1295 GCA_964451735.1 uncultured Hyphomicrobiaceae bacterium
TTTGCACACGGAGGTCGAGCGTGCGGGATGCAAATGTTGGAATCGAACCACTAGGCGCTTGCGGCAGTGAATTTAATCGACATTCTTGACACTTATCTTTCCGCCTTTATCACGCTCAATCATGTTCCGGACTTGTTCCGGATGATTAACCTGTGCTGACATCGCGGGTGGACCACTGCTCGCTGCTCATAATTTACCGCCTTGAAGCCCGCACCTATGAATCGCAAGGGTAACGCGTCAGATCTGTCGAGCAGGGGCTTGGAGCGTTTTTGAAAAAGACTTCTCCTCAATTTTGCCACATTAGCACAACAAATAGTAGTAAATATTTAAGACTGACCCATATCAAACCATTTGCCGTAATGTCACAATGCACATAATCTGTGATAAATGCGTTTTTCAACTTACTTGAACCCGCAATGGATGCAGGCTAACATCGAATTATTAGGAAAACTGACTATTCCAATAATGATCCCGCTAAACGGGGTTCTTTATGAAGCCCTCATCAATGGGCCTGTAGCCGGGAAGTTGACGCCATTAAGTTGTGGTACATGCGTGGGATACAAATGGACCGTCGCGATTGCTTGAATTCTGATTTTCGATACGGCGTTTCGTTACCGGACTGTTTTGTGCGCGAACGCTTTGCACGCAGGCTTTCTTCGATGCGAGCGCTTTTCCTGTTGGCTCCCAGACGCATAAATCGTTGTCAAATATTTGAGGCCGCTTTTTCGCGCCCTGCGGCAGCCTTTCTTTCGAAGCATCGATGCGCCCCAAAGTGGGCTGAACACGTTGCTGCTGAACAGCGAATCCTTGGGCTAACAACGACATCGTAGCAAATCGAGAGTTGGTATGATTGATCCAGACCCCAAAGCGAAAATCTTAACCGCCGGATTGGATCACATGCTTTCCGATGAAAGGGCGGATCAAGCTCATAACGCTGATATTGCGCTTCACCAAAGCAAAGCCTTGGGAATCGGGAGCAGCGCAAGCCCTTATGCGCTTCTCAATATTGCGCCGAGAAGTAAGCCGAGCGATGTCCGCGCTGCCTATTTACGCCTAGCCAAAAAATATCATCCCGATGTCAATCCGAACGACGCCGAGGCGGAACGGCGCTTCAAGCAGGTCAACGAAGCATATCGCCTCGTGGTTGCCAGGCGGATGCTCGATAAGCAGGCTTCGCGCCACCGCCACGCAGCCGTAACGCCGTGGGCGGCGTCTGTTGCAATTGTCTTGGCGGCTCTCGCCACTCCAATCCTGATGGCGGATTGGTTGACAGCGCCGCGGGCGAAGGCCGGCCG
>CAYVJO010000436.1:1305-2937 GCA_964451735.1 uncultured Hyphomicrobiaceae bacterium
GCCGCTTTCCAGACAGCCTTCGAAAGAAAGTCGAATTATAGCTCAGCCCCTCCTCTCAGATGCGGCCGCAGTCGTGGCAGCTATCGGGGCTCAACCTGCACAGCAGGAGCTGGAAAGCTCGACAAGCTTTTCAAAGAATAGTGGCCCTAGCGTGCAGCAGGATAGTGCACTCTTCGAAACGCGTGAAAACCTTGACTCCAGAATACCGACCGCGGGTTACGTGCAACTCCCCCTCGCCCCTGCTGCCGCCCCTCCAATGCCCGAGCTTGAACCGCATGAAGCGACAAGACTAGCGCGGCTTTTTGATGAAGAACGGCTGCAAGCGGACCTGCGTGCCTGGCAAACCGCCCAGGATGTAGGAACGCTCATTTCATTCGAAGACTACGTCAAAAACTACCCGGCAGGTCACTTCATCAATCAGGCTGAGCGCAGGCTCGCCCTGCTTCAAAGCGATATGGAAGCTCGGCGCAGGGATGAGGAGGCATGGAATAACGCTCTTCGCCAGGCAAAGCGGTCGGCCTTTGAAGCCTATCTGAGCGCTTACCCGGACGGGCAATATGCTGGCGAAGCGCGTAATAAGCTTGCAACGCGCGAGACTAAAGCCAGCAATCAGCAAAATGGCGCCGCAAAACAAGAAGATAAGGCTTGGGAGTCCGCGAAACGCAAGGCAACTCCCAACGCGTTTCTTGCCTACCTCAAAGTCTATCCGAATGGCAGATATTCAAAGATCGCACGGGAGACCATGGCGCAACAAGAGATCAAGTCGGCCGGAAAGGTGGGGCAATCAGGCTTTTCAGAATATGATCCCTTCGCCGAGCGTTAGTTAACATGGTTTTTTCAATAGAAGCCGCTTGGATATAGCTGTTAGCTGCCTTTCGATAGATGCGTGCAGCTACATACATTTGCTCAAGATAATATTGGCATGCAAGCTCTATACTCGGCATACAGCCAATGGAGACGTTCCAATTCGTCCGAGCCGGATCGGAGCTTAGAGCCTAATTCGTTCTGGCGAAATCATAACGGGTCTTGGACTTTCTGTTTTGGCGTAATCTTTTCACAAAACCGGTATCCCGTTTTGCTTATCGCACTCTAATTTTATATCAGGCCGCAATTTCTTATGGTCAAAAGGCATCCTCTTGACCGGTAACTGCCCCAGCTTTTTTCTGTCACACTTTCCAATCAAGTGAGCTTGGCTTAAACCAAAATCGTTTTATGCCTGCGGAGCCTCAGATGCGTCTGAAAGCCAGTATCTGGGTTGGAGCCTACGTGCGGCAGCTCAACGCAATCCCAGTGTCCGCGATGATTACCCGCCGCGGCGATCCCGATGCCGGCGCGATATTCATCAAGGTCAATCTGCTTGATGGCCTGGCGAGAGTGCTACGGCCCGCGCTTGCTCCGGAACAAAGGGAGGAAGAACGCTTCTGGACCGAGGCACTGGCGGAAGGGCCAAAACAAGAAAGTGTCGCGGACGCTTACCTTGCGCGTCAGGCGGACTTCGACTCCGATATATGGATCGTCGAGATAGAGGATCGGGAAGGACGGCATTTTCTTGGCGATCTCATCGTGAAGGCGGAATAACCTAGCCCGAAAAATTCATGGTGGGTTGGCGGATGTGGCCTAACCCTTTGAACT
>CAYVJO010000437.1:0-1473 GCA_964451735.1 uncultured Hyphomicrobiaceae bacterium
CGGATTTGCCATGTATTGCGAGCAGGCCGCGCATGGCACGTCGGTTTATGCGGGCTGGGGGATTCCTATGGTCCCCGGCCACGAGCAGGCCCATGTCCGCTTCACACCCGATGGCGGCCTTGAAATACGCATCGGCGCGCACTCTCACGGCCAGGGTCTGGAAACGACTTTATCGCAGGTTGCGCATGACCGTCTTGGCGTGTCCCACGAACGCATCCGCGTCGTGCATGGAGACACGGCTCTGACGCCTTATTCTACTGGCACATGGGGGTCCCGCTGCATGGTGATGTCGGGAGGGGCGGTGGCAGAGGCTTGCGATCAGCTGCTTTTGCGCGCTAGACGCATTGCTGCTGAACTTTTGCAATGTGAGCCAGAGAAGTTGCGCCTGGAGAATGGCGAGTTGCACGGTCCATCCGGCTCGATGAAGATCGAGGATGTTGCCCGCGTCTGGTACCGCCGCCCGCAAGACTTGCCGCCTGACGCCGATCCGGCAGGCTTGGAAGTCACGGCGGGCTACAAGCCTTTGCGCGACAGCGGCACGTTCAGCTATGCGGCTCACGCTGTCATTGTGGCTGTAGACCCATTTACGGGCGAGACCGATATACTCGATTACGTCATCGTCGAGGATGGCGGCGTGCTAGTCAATCCGATGATTGTAGAAGGGCAAATTCTTGGCGGTCTGGCGCAGGGTATCGGGACGGCGCTATACGAAGAGATGCCTTTCGACACGGACGCCTTGCCGCTTGCATCGACGCTCGCCGATTATATGTTACCCGGCCCTGGCGAGGTGCCGGCTACGCGGATCCACCATATGGAGACGCCCTCGCCCTACACGCGCTTCGGGGTCAAGGGAATAGGCGAGGGCGGAGCAATCGCGCCGCCGGCCGCGATCACGAACGCCATCAACGATGCGCTGCACCCGCTTGGAGCCGAGCTGTGCATCAGCCCTGTCACGCCGCGCCGGATCGTCGAGGCGATCGCTACCGCCAGGGCGCAGAGGGAAGGCTGGCCGTTGCCTGCCGTTCACGCGCCATGAAGCCTGTCGCCTTCGCATATGAGCGCCCGGCGGATATCGAGGCCGCACTCGTGCTGCTGACTCAGGCTGATGACGCTAAGCTGCTAGCCGGCGGGCAGACGCTTGGCCCGATGCTGAATCTCAGATTGGCTCAGCCCGATCTCGTTATCGACATCACGCGGATTGAGGAACTGACGCGTATCGAAAGCACCATGGAGCAAGTGACGCTCGGCAGTCTGATAACGCATGCCGCGATTGAGGATGGACGGGCCGCGGACGCAACGTGCGGACTACTGCCGAAAGTCGCGCGCGGCATCGCCTATCGGGCGGTACGGAACCGTGGCACGCTTGGCGGAAGCCTTGCCCATGCCGACCCAGCCGCCGACTGGCTGTCCTGTTTCTTGGCGCTCGATGCGCTGATTTCAATTGCCGGCCCTCATGGCGAGCGGAGGACGCCA
>CAYVJO010000437.1:1483-2937 GCA_964451735.1 uncultured Hyphomicrobiaceae bacterium
ACAGCGATCTCGGCACCGATGAAATCGTCACCGCGATCCGTTTCCCGCCGCTTTCGGAGCGGGCGCGCTGGGGTTACGCCAAGATATGCCGCAAGGCGGGCGAGTTCGCAGAAGCGATCGGTGTCTATGTCAGTGATCCCGAACGTGGCTTCGAAAGGCTTATCGCGGGGGCGGTCGGGGGTAAGCCGCTATCGCTTCCTATCAACTCCGCGCCCGAGGCTGCCGATCTGGCCGGGATGGCGCAGCTCTTGAGGGAGGCAGGTTATTCTGGCGGGGCTTATGAGATCCAAATCCACGCCGCCGCGCTCATGCGAGCCGTAACACAGGCGTGCTCCCGATGATCCGGATCGCCCTCACGGTGAATGGCCGGCTGACAGAGGCGGAGGTTTCCCCCCGGACGCATCTTGCCGATTTCCTGCGCGACGAACTCGACTTGACCGGCACGCATCTGGGCTGCGAGCATGGCGTATGCGGCGCTTGCACGGTGGAAATGAACGGTGAGATCGTGCGCTCCTGCATCACATACGCCGTTTCTTGCCATGGAGCTGAGATCCGCACCATCGAGGGCTTCGATGATGACGTCGCCATGGCGAGGCTGCGCGAGGCCTTCGCCGCGGAACATGCGCTGCAATGCGGTTATTGCACACCGGGCATGTTGATAACGGCGCGCGATCTCGTCTTACGCAAAAGCGGACTTGCTGAAAAGGAAATCCGGGTGGAGATGAGCGGCAATCTGTGCCGCTGCACCGGCTATACGGGGATCATTCGCGCAATACAAAACGTGATGGCCGACGGTCTCGCAGGGGAGCAAGTTCCCGGCGCGGCGCACGGTTATCTCGGCCCCGCGCCTGGCCCTTGCCCGAGCATGGACGCTCCTTTATCCACAAAGCCGGCCGCTTCTCCCGTGTCCCTGGCGCGGCCTGTCTTCACAGATCCCGCTCCCGATATCGTCCCGACCGCCATTGAAATCGTCACTGGAGGTGTGAGGGAACGGGAGGGATGGACCGAGATCGAACAGCATTTCACGCTTCCCCATGGCGCCGCTGATGTTTGGGCGCTCATGTCGGACCTTGCTGCCGTTGCCGCGGCGATGCCCGGGGCGGAATTGGATGAAGCGCCCGAAGGCAACCGGATTACCGGGCGCATGAGCGTGAAGATCGGCCCCATGCGCCCATCCTTTGCCGGAGAGGCGGTCTTTGATCGAGACGATATCCAAAGGATCATGACCATCGAAGGATCGGGCCGCGATAAACGCACGGCGTCCTCCGCTCAGGGGCGCATCATATATCGTGTAAGCGAGAGGGATGATGATATGAAAGCCCGCGTGGACGTCACGATCAGCTACCGATTATCGGGCATGCTGGCGCAATTCGGGCGTTCTGAGATCGTCCGCGATGTCGTGCAGAGGCTTGCCGTCATTTTTGCGCAAAATATCAACGAGCGGCTTTCCCGCC
>CAYVJO010000438.1:0-2933 GCA_964451735.1 uncultured Hyphomicrobiaceae bacterium
AGACGGGGTAGAGGACTGCCACTGGAGGGTAAACGCCGTGAGACCCAAAGTGAGACCATCAGGATCAGCCAGATCCGTGATGCTCGGTGTCAGGATGTCGTTATTCGATGGTGCGAGCAGATCAATGCCCAATATGCCTGACGCAGGCTGGTTGATCAGCTCTGTCCCTCCAAGAAGGTCGGCGAGCGCGAAATCGGATGGCGGAACGTCATTCTCAACCACGCCATCATCGCCAATCGTGCGGTTATTGAGGAACCGCACCTGCTCGATATTGTAGAGCCGGTCCGTACCGTCATCGAGTAGCACGGAGGTCGGCGAGACATGCTCTACAGTGACCGAACCGTCGGCATTCTGTGTGAACGAATATTCGCCGATAGTGCCACGGAAGACTGCGTAGTCGACATCATTTGCCTGGCCACCGTCGACGATCTCGCGAACGATTTGCAAATTGCCTGGATTTATCGAGCGGTCGAAAACCAAGCTGTCCAGGGGTGAGCCTTCCTGAAGCAGGAGATCGGCGCTGGCCGCAGCGTGGACCTTGGGCTGGCCATTGGCAATTGCCGCGGCGTTGAGCGCGCTGGCCTCCTCGGCGGTGTAGAAGTGTACTGCACCCTGGATTTTTAACGCTGTACCAATTTCGCGGCCATCAGCGTCAACTATGCCGATACGCACCTGAAGCGCTCGGTCGCCATCAATGATGTCGTTGCCGCCACGGCCCTCTATGAAATCACTGCCGCCGTTGCCGAGCAGAATATTGCCGGCATTGAAGACCGTGTCGCCATCATTCGGGAATGCAGCTCGAAACGCGGCGATCGTTTCAAAGCCAAATACGCGATGTAAGCCAGCAATGCGCTCCACACCAGCAGCGTTGAGTTCATCGCCTTCCAGCGTCTGCTCGTTGACCGGAAGTGCCGGATTAAACGCGCCATCGGGCGCGGAGCGGCTATCGCCGATGATCGTGTCGTTGAACTTCGAGCCGGACAGCGCTTCGACGCGGTCGAAACGGTTGCGCAGGATATCATCGAACACGGTCGTGAAGATTTTCACGTTCATGTCGGCGCTGACGCCAAAATTTTGATGATCCTGGAACGTTACCCAGTCGAAACCAAGCATGCCCTCGTTGCGCATGACGGACTCGCCTTGGACCATGATGTCGTCGCCGCTCTCGGCATCGAAATCATTCTCGTTGGTCCCGGCGAACATTACATCGTGTCCGATGACGGAGGAGTTGAAGAATAGCTCGGAGTTGTCTCCCGCGATCGTGTCGAAGCCCTCCCCGCCCTCAATCCAGTCATCGCCCTCGCCACCCAATAGAAAATCCACGTCCGGTGAACCGAGAATGAAGTCGTTCCCCTCCCCGCCGAAAACCTCCTTACCGTCGATGCCACCGATGATGAAGTCATGGCCTGCGCCACCGAAGATCAACTCTCCGAGACCGGCGCCGCCGGAAATGGCGTCATTGCCTTCATCGCCATGGATAAAGCTGATATCGCCGCCGTCGAAGATGATGTCGTCGCCCGCGCCGCCATGCAGCCGGTTGACGCCATGCCCGCCGATCAGCAGATCGTCGCCACCGTCACCCCAAAGCGTATCATCGCCCAGATCGCCGATCAGGACGTCGTTCTGTTCGGTGCCGCCTAGAACGACATGTTCCCCGCCGGTGAATTTAAGCGAGTTGTCGTATGTGACGCCATCGATAGTGAGATGAGCATCGCGAGAGACTTTCGGTTCAAGAGCATTTAGGAACGGATCGTCGTGGACAGGGTCCTTGCTGGCCGGATCCTCGGGGTTGTAGTCCTGCTGGATCGCCTGATTGATTTCCAGAATATGATCGACCTTGGCGAAAATCTCGCCTGGCAAGTGCCTTGCACCCGCATCACCGAGGTCGGTGTTTTTCATGATGATCTTGGATAGAGAGTTATTTTCGAGTTCGGTCAGGAAGTGGAGACCCTGCGTTCGCGAGAGATAGTAGAAGCGATCGCCATTTTGCAGATTCTCCAACTGTACTTCGAAAACGAATGTGAAAGTCGAACCCAGCATTCCGCCAAAGGGAAGGATCGCCTCGGCCAAGCCGCCAATCCAGAAATCGACGTTGTTAAGGCCGCCGAGTGCTGCGTGCCCGCTCGTGCCGTTCAGGAAGGCAAGGCGGTCGGAAATATCGATTTCCTGGCCGTTGATCGTCACCGTGTTGGGCGTACCGTCATTATCGCCGAATACGAGCGCATTCGCTGCCGCGCGTTTGTCAGCAACCGTTTCGGCCGCGAGGATTGCTTCGTGGGTGCCATAGGCCGCTATAAAGTTGACGATCGAAGCCGGATTCTTCAGATTTTGCGCGAAATCGACCCAGTCCGTGTAGGGCTTGAGCCATTCGCTCTTGGTGTTTTCATAAAATTCGGCGCGCGCGGCCTGAAGCGACGGGACGCCTGCATCCCGGGCACGGGCTATGTTGATCGTCGCGAGATCAAGGGGAAGTCCCAACAGATTGTTCCGCAGCGCTTCCGTGACGAACTCGTCGATCTCGTTGCCTTGCTGGCGCGTCATGCCTCGTATGATGGCGCCTGCCGCGACATCGGCGGAAACCGCTCCATTCTGATCAAACTCGACGGGATTGAGGAATGCTTCGATCAAGCCGATATCGTTCGACGTTTGGCCGTCGGCGTCCAGCCGATCGACATTCTCATTCAACATGGAATGACCGAAGCGATATACGACGTGAGCGAATTCAGCGAAAATCGCCGGATCGATGTCCATAGTCGGGTTGAAAACGAAGAGATCAATGGCGGGGTTCACTTTACGGGCGAACTCCTCGAAGACCAGATGCTGATATTGCATCTCGGTTCCGAAACGGGCTGCCTGAAAAAGACGCTCGCCGTTCCAGTCTAAGCAGGTTTGTCTGACCTGGCCAACGAATGCTGGTTGTGATTCTGTTTTCG
>CAYVJO010000439.1:0-232 GCA_964451735.1 uncultured Hyphomicrobiaceae bacterium
CGCTGTTCATCTTCGTTCTGCGCGGCGATGATGGAGCGGCGGTCCGCAACGCGCGCTATATCGCCCTCTGGACCACTATCGTCACTTTCGTCGTCTCGTTGCTGCTCTGGCGCGATTTCGATCCAACCACGGCGGATTTTCAATTCGTTGAGCAATATGACTGGATCGGCGGCACGATTACCTATCACGTCGGTGTTGACGGCATTTCCATGCTGTTCGTCATCCTGACGAC
>CAYVJO010000439.1:242-2921 GCA_964451735.1 uncultured Hyphomicrobiaceae bacterium
CGCGTCAAGGAATATATGATCGCTTTCCTGGCGCTCGAAACGCTGATGATCGGCGTGTTCTGCGCGCTGGACCTAGTCGTGTTCTATCTCTTCTTCGAGGGCGGCCTGATCCCGATGTTCCTGATCATCGGCGTCTGGGGGGGTAAGCGCCGCGTCTACGCCAGTTTCAAATTCTTCCTCTACACGCTGCTCGGCTCCGTTTTGATGCTGCTCGCCATCATGGCAATGTACTGGCATGCCGGGACAACCGATATCACGGTGCTGCTTGGCTTCAGGACAGCCGCCGATGGGACGCTCTTCACCGGCTTCCCCGCCGATCTGCAATTCTGGCTCTGGATCGCCTTCTTTGCGTCCTTCGCCGTGAAAATGCCAATGTGGCCGGTTCATACATGGCTTCCGGACGCGCATGTGGAGGCCCCGACGGCGGGGTCTGTAATCCTGGCGGGCGTGTTGCTCAAGATGGGCGGCTACGGCTTCCTGCGCTGCTCCATTTGTCTTCGCACTCAGCGTCGTCGCCATCATCTATACCTCCATGGTCGCCTTTGCGCAGGAGGACATCAAAAAGCTGATCGCCTATTCCTCCGTCGCGCATATGGGCTTCGTGACGATGGGCGTCTTCACGCTGACGGCGCAAGGCGTTCAAGGCGGCATCTTCCAGATGCTCAGCCACGGCATTGTCTCGGCGGCGCTGTTCCTGTGCGTCGGGGTGATTTACGACCGTATGCATACGCGGGAAATCGCTGCTTATGGCGGACTGGCCGACCGGATGCCTCTCTATGCCTTTTGCTTCATGGTCTTCACCATGGCCAATGTGGGCCTTCCTGGAACGAGCGGCTTTGTCGGCGAATTCCTGTCGCTCACTGGCGCGTTCAAAGTCAACACATGGGTCGCACTGCTCGCGACGACCGGTGTTATTCTGTCCGCCGCATATGGGCTTTGGCTTTACCGGCGTGTCATATACGGCAAGCTCGAAAAGAAAAGCCTCGCCAATATTCTTGACCTCAGCCCGCGCGAGGTCTCGGTTTTGGCGCCGCTCGTGATCTTGACCCTGCTGTTCGGCATTTACCCAAAGCCCGTAATGGATGTAACGGCTGTTTCCGTCCAGAAGCTGATTGCCGACTATCAGCGTGATATCGAGGCGGCCGGTCAAGCTCGGCTTGCAGCCAGTGAGGAGAAATGATGCCGCTTCCGGCTTTTGAGGACCTAGCGCCCATCCTGCCAGAGATCGTCCTCGCCGTGTCGGCCCTGGCGTTGCTGATGTTCGGCGTGTTTCAGGATCGCGACGGTAGCGAGACAGCGGGCTGGCTTGCCATTCTGATACTCGTCGTAACGGGAGCGCTGATCCTCCAGCAGGAACAAGGAGCAGCGTTCCTCTTTGAAGGCGCTTTCATCACCGACGACTTTGCGCGTTTCATGAAGCTTCTAATCCTGGCCGGCTCCGCTTTCGCTATCATCTTGTCTTTCGACTATCTGCGCGAGGCGCAAATACTGAAATTCGAGTTCGCCGTTCTTGTGCTTCTGTCCACCTTGGGCATGCTGCTGATGGCGTCTGCGAACAATCTGATTTCGCTGTATCTTTCGCTTGAATTGCAAAGCCTGGCGCTTTACGTGCTTGCAGCTTTCCGTCGCGACTCGGTCTTCTCTGCCGAAGCCGGGCTAAAATATTTCGTGCTCGGCGCGCTCTCCTCTGGCATGCTGCTTTATGGATGTTCACTCATTTACGGCTTTACTGGAACGACCAGTTTTGCTGGTATAGCCGCCGTCATCCAAGGCGGAGAGCGCTCGATCGGGCTGATTTTCGGCCTCGTTTTTCTGCTGACTGGCATTGCCTTCAAATTGTCCGCCGTGCCATTTCACATGTGGACGCCAGACGTTTATCAAGGGGCGCCGACCCCTGTAACCGCGTTCTTCGCAGCAGCTCCCAAAGTTGCAGGTTTTGCGATGCTGATCCGGGTTACGCTCGACGCCTTCCCCGCAGCGGAGAGCGATTGGAAGCAAATCATCATCGCTGTTTCCGTGGCCTCCATGGCGCTCGGCGCTTTTGCAGCGATCGGCCAGACCAACATAAAGCGCCTCATGGCCTATTCCTCCATCGGCCATGTCGGCTATGCGCTGATTGGACTTGCAGCCGGCACGCAGCAAGGCGTGCAAGGCATTCTGGTCTATCTCGCCATCTACGTAGCGATGACACTGGGAACCTTCGCATGCATCCTCGCCATGCGCCGCGCGGATGGGCAGGTTGAGACCATCTCCGATCTTTCCGGCTTGTCGCGTAATCGGCCCATGCTGGCTTTCATGCTCGCCATGTTGCTGTTCTCCATGGCTGGCATTCCGCCACTTGCCGGTTTCTTTGCGAAATTCTATGTATTCCTTGCCGCAATTGAAGCTGGCTTATTCTGGCTGGCGGTCTTCGGCGTCGTAACCTCAGTTGTGAGCGCCTTCTACTATCTGGCTATCATCGCCAAAATGTATTTTCAGGAACCGGCCGCCGATTTCGAGCCCATGACGGGTAAGCTTGGCTTTGTGCTGGCTGTCACGGGCGTCATAACGCTCTTTCTCTTCGTTCCGCTCAACCTTCTGGTCACGGCTGCCGACGCCGCGGCCAGATCCTTGTTTCTGTAGGCGTCGCACCGATGGGGGATGACGGCATAATCATGCCAAGCGGATACCGGCTCGTCC
>CAYVJO010000440.1:0-834 GCA_964451735.1 uncultured Hyphomicrobiaceae bacterium
TTTTCCAGTTTCCGGCGATTAGCGGCTTGAGCCTGGACATCGATTACCCCGCTTTTGGGCCTTGACATTACGAGCTCTTGAGACTTGATCTAACGGTTAGGATCACCGAGTGCAAGTGATGCACCCCGCTTCGTCCAATTAAAGAGACGCTTAAATCGGGAAAAGCCAACTGCCTCTCATTCAAAGCGAAAAGTGTAAGAAACCCCAAATGCTCGATTCACTGCGGAAAAGCGTCGGAAGCTGGTTCGTCAAGATTTTTCTGGGACTGCTCGTGCTCAGTTTCGCCATCTGGGGCATAGGCGATATTTTCACGGGCGGTCGCAATCAGCCGCTTGCCTCTATTGGCGACCGGGATATTACGCCGGAGGAATTCGAGAGGAATTACCGCAATCAGATCAATCTGGTCAGCAATCAACTCGGCCGGCAGATCACGAACCAGGAGGCCCGAGCCTTCGGGATCGGCCAGAACGTCCTCCAGAATTTGATCAGCACCACGGCGATCGACATCCACGCACAGGCGCTCGGCCTTGGCATTTCCGAGGACGCCATCGCGGACTCGATCCGCAAGGAGCCTGTCTTCCAAGGCGTGGGCAATCAGTTCGACCGGCAGCGTTTCGATGAAATCCTGCGCAATATCGGCATGTCCGAGCAAGGATTCGTCGCGTTGCAACGCGAGGAGATGGTCCGCGAACAGCTTGCGGGAGCGCTGAGCCGGAGCGTTTACGCGCCCAAGACACTGCTCGATGCAATGCACCGTTATCGCAATGATGAGCGCGTTTTGGATTATTTTTTGCTGTCATCAACTGTGGCGGGAGAAGTCTCATTGCCGGAGGA
>CAYVJO010000440.1:844-2903 GCA_964451735.1 uncultured Hyphomicrobiaceae bacterium
ACGGCGCTGCGTACGTATTTCGATGACAACAAGACGTCTTACACAGCTCCGGAATACCGCAAGATCGGGATTTTGTCGCTCACTGCGGACTCGATAAAAGAAACGGTCGCGCTCACCGATGACGAGTTGAAGGCCGCTTTCGAGGCGACCAAGGCGCAATATTCGACGCCGGAGCGCAGAACGATCCAGCAGCTTACCTTCAAGGACATAGCCGCGGCGCGCGATGCCGCTGGCAAGCTGGCGGCTGGAGCTGATTTCGTCCAACTCGGCAAGGAACTCGGGCTGAAGGAGAGCGACATCAATCTCGGCGTTTTCGCCAAAACCGGACTTGCCGACAAAAAGGTTGCCGAAGCGGCGTTCGCTTTGCCCAAGGGCGGTGTGAGCGAGCCGATCGAGAGCTTCTTTCCCATCATCGTAAAAATCGCGGATATCGCGCCGGGCGAGGAAAAAACCTTCGAACAAGTCAGGGACGAGGTAAGGAGCAAGCTCGCCGAGGAACGCGCGCGCAGCGAGATACAAAAACTCTATGACACGATCGAAGATGCGCGGGCGGGTGGCGCCAACGTCGCGGAAGCAGCGCGCAGCGTCAACTTGCCCTATGCGGAGGCGACGGTGGACAGGCGCGGCCTTGGACAAGATGGCAAGGTTGTGGAAAAGCTAGGAGGCGTCGGGACGGCGATCAATCTGATATTCGAAAGCGATGTCGGTGTTGAGAACAATCCAGTCACTGCCGGCGACGGTTATCTGTTCATCGATGTTCTCGAAGTCATCCCCGACCGCCAGAAAAATTTTGAGGAGGTGCGGACCGAGGTTGAGAAGGCCTGGATCGCCGAGGAGACCCGCAAGCGTGTGCGTGCCAAGGCGGACGATCTTGCAGAAAAAGCAAGGAATGGCGCGTCTTTCGAGACGTTGGCTCAAGAAATCGGGGTGTCCGTCTCCAAAACGGCCGCACTCAAACGCAACGCTGCGCCTCAAGAGCTGCCGCGTACCGCCGTTTCCGTAGCCTTCGCGCTCCCTGAAAAAGGCATCGGGGTCGTGCAGATGCCTGATAGTCAAAGTCATGCCGTGATCCAGCTCGCCGAAATCCGGGAGGCGCCAGCTCTGACTGACGCGCAGGCCGACGCGCTCCGCGCCGAGCTGAAACAGACATTGAGTGTGGATATTCTGACGCAATATGTCGGTGCGCTGCAAAAGGTCTATGGCGTCAGCTTGAACAGCCAGGCTATATCGACGGTATTGGGGCAGTAGCACCGTCTCAGAAACATCGCGGCGCGATAGCAGCGTCACCTTCCCGAGAGCGCCCACATGCGGCTTTATCCCGGCTTCGACCAATTCGCCGAAACATATGGCGCAAGCGCCCCACAGGCGGTGTGGACGCGCCTGGTCGCTGATCTCGAAACGCCTGTTTCCGCCATGCTGAAGCTCGGCGCGGACAAACCCATGAGCTTCCTGCTTGAATCGGTTGAGGGAGGCACGGTGCGCGGGCGTTACTCCGTGATCGGATTTGCTCCCGATATCGTTTGGCGCGCATTCGGAGATGAGGCCGAGATCAACCGCGCGCCCACCAAGTCCCCCAGCAAATTTACCAAATGCAAAGGTGGAACGCTTGCCTCGCTGCGAGAGCTGCTTGCAGAGTCTCGTATTGATCTGCCGGACGGCCTCCCCCCTATGTCGCTTGGAATTTTTGGATATATGGGCTATGATATTGTGCGCTTGATCGAAAAGCTGCCTGAACCGAACCCCGACCCGATCGGCACTCCCGACGCGGTCTTGATTCGTCCGACGGTAATGGCGATTTTCGACAATGTTAAGGACGAGATCATTGTCGTGACGCCCGTGCGGCCGCAAAAACGGCTATCGGCCAAGAGCGCATATTCACACGCACTCGACCGTCTGTCCTCCTTCGTCGATGCTCTGGACAAACCCCTCGGTCACGCCGCCGCGCCGAACGGCGCCGCCCCCGACTTGCCCAAGACCGCCTCGAACACGACGCCGAAAGCCTATGAGCGCATAGTGAAAAAGGCAAAGGAGTACATCGCGGCGGGGGATATCTTCCAGG
>CAYVJO010000441.1:0-1597 GCA_964451735.1 uncultured Hyphomicrobiaceae bacterium
TTCAAGAGCGATTTTATAGGATGCCGAGTTGGTGCTTAATTCGGTTGGCGCGGGATCGAACATCATCGTGGTCCGGCGCGCCTTCTTGTCGAGGCCGATATATGTCATCACCACGGTGTCGGAGCCTGAAATCCGGCGGTTCACGACACCCCGGCGCTGTCTGCGCATCCCGCGAACCTCGAAAATATCAGCGAAATCATTGCCAAAATAGGCTGTGGAGCGCAGCACCACGGGGGTTTCGCCATAATTCTTGAATGTGATGCGCTGATAGGCTGTGTCGCGCCAGACGAAGATGTTTCGCGTGATGTGAACGGTGTCTTTCGGGAGAACCAGTTCTCCGTCCACAAATATATCCGGATTGGTTAACTCAACTGTCAGTAGCGAATTGTCATCGCGGACATTCGAGCCGAGCAGCAAGGGTTGAAGGCCATCGATAACAATTTCCAGATATGACAGGAAACGCGTGTCGCAATGAAAAAAGCCATCTTGGCCGCCGGCCGACGCGCCGAGATCGCCGTAGCTGTCAAGCACGATAAAAGCGTCATCGTGCTTAAGCGTGCGCCGCGAACGCGATGCTTGTCCGCGTGCCGTTATGTAAAAAGGGGTCTCCGAGAACCCATCAAGACTTTTGGTTGTCTCCAATGCGTTCTCGGCGTTCATGGCGCTCCAATCAGTTCAAGCTCTGCCGATCCCTCCCTGGGCGGACCGGCCCATTTGTGACATGCGGCTGACTCGTAACGAGTTGCCCGCCAAGCACTTTTTCATAGATCGATATATAATCGGCGGCCATGCGCGATGCAGAGAACCGTTCTTCAAAACGGCGCCGGACCCTGCGTCGGTCTAGCCTGACGGTTTGATCCAAGACGCTGATTGCTTCTTCCTCGCTATCAACGATATATCCTGAAAGGCCATCATCTATAACTTCGGGAACTGAACCGTTTCTGAACGCGAGCACCGGTGTTCCGCAAGCCATGGCTTCAATCATAACGAGGCCGAATGGCTCTGGCCAGTCGATTGGGAACAGCATCGCTCGGGCATTCCCGAGAAAAGCGGATTTTTGCCGCTCGTTGATTTCCCCTATGAACTCGACGCCCGGTAAATCGAGCATCGGCTTGATCACTTCCTCATAATATTCACGGTCGGCTTTATCCACTTTCGCGGCAATTTTTATAGGAATGCCCGCCGCATTGGCTATCCGGATCGCGCGATCCACGCGCTTTTCAGGCGAAATGCGGCCGAGAAAAGCAACATAATCGCCCGATGGGTTGAAGGTGGGCTTGAGCAGGTCCATCGGAAGGCCATGATGGACTGTGCCGACGAAATTCGCCGAGGCGACCGGACGGCGCTGTGCGTCAGAAATCGAGACAAGCGGCATTTCCGGGAACGCTGCGTAAAGCGTTTTCAGGTCGGCTACATCCTGACGCAAATGCAGCGTCGTCACCGTGCGCCCAGACATGCTCCGGAAAAGGGGGAACTGGTGATAGTCGAGATGGAAATGGAGAATATCAAACTCGTCAGCCATGCGGCGGACGCGGTATTACTGGCGACGGGAGGGTACAGCCCGGTGTACTTCCTGTCGACGAACGCCAAGGGATGC
>CAYVJO010000441.1:1607-2888 GCA_964451735.1 uncultured Hyphomicrobiaceae bacterium
TCAGCCATGCGGCGGACGCGGTCGAGCATAATCATATAGTATGCTTCTTGCTGTTTGACCCGCGGATCGAGCCGCAGAGCCATTTGTGCGCAGCTGACAAGCTCGGCGGATGTGGCGGAATCGCCGCTTGCAAACAGCGTAACGTCATGCCCCATACGGACCAGCTCCTCCGTCAGGTAGGAAACGATCCGCTCGGTGCCGCCATAATAGCGCGGCGGGACGCTTTCGATCAGTGGGCTAATCTGCGCTATCTTCATATGTGTCATCCATCCTGGCAACGAACCTCACCGGAACAGATATAAAGACCAAAAGTTCCAAAATGAGGGCAACGTCTATTTAAAACTGCTTACCATAAGCAGGCATAAAAAATACGTAAAAAAATAAACAGAGATAATATGAGTCCTTAATATATCCGCATTGGCTATAGTTGAAAATGTATTCAATAAATATTTGTGATTGACTAGAATGGCATGATCTTTTGAATAACGTTTCTTAAATCCCATGGACTTTGTGACAGAAATGCGGCAGAATAGCACAGGTCGTCATTTTTGGGGATAAGGGTTGCGTCCTGCATGAGCAGCGTTGGCCAGCCGATAATTCACAGCTGCTGGAACGAAGGTAACCGCTTGATATGTATTCAAGATTTGCATGGCACTGCATAGGTGGGGAATTTCTGCGCGGAAAGGCATCGCGATGTGCCTTCATGCTTGGTTCAGAAATGCGCCTATGCTGTTTGTGCCGCCAATCCAATATGCTCGACGCGGTTTTCGGATAATTCCGATGCTGAGTGTTTCCGCAAAACCAGTCCTCAGTCTTCCGCAGAGCGCTTCAGCCGCCTCGCAACCTGGTGAGCAGCTCTTCAGATGGATAGGAGTCTGCGGGTAATCCATATTTGAGTTGAGCCTCTCGGATCGCCCGCCGGGTCAACTCGCCGATGATTCCATCGACGTCGCCGACATCGTAACCTTTGCGAGCTAGCAGGTCTTGAAGTTCACGCGTTTCGTTCAAACCGAACGCGGGGATCCCAGGCTTGCCCTTGTCGTAAACTGGAGCGCCGGCAAGCCGCGTAGCAAAATAGGCCGCGGTTATCGCGTAAACGAGCGATTGGTTCCACTGTGTATAGACGTCGAAATTCCGATACGCCAGAAAGGCTGGCCCGTGCCTTCCCATCGGCAAAAGCAGGGCCGCCATAATGTCATCGGCTGGAAGCGGCTTACCGCCGCGCAGTTTGACGCCCCACTTAGCCCATTGAGCGCGCGGGTGACGGATGGTCAACTCGGC
>CAYVJO010000442.1:0-2885 GCA_964451735.1 uncultured Hyphomicrobiaceae bacterium
CCCTGAAAGCAGCGATCTTGTTCAAGAAGCAATCAATCGTGGTCTGCCGGTCTCGGAGTTGAGCAGCGGCAGCAAGTTGGAGAAGGCGCTGGATCGGATCCTGATCGAAAGCGCGGTGGCGCCGAAATGAATTCGACAGCGGAAACATCATGATGTCAGACCGATTTCTGCCTGGAGGTAAACGATTCGGCGGTATCGACCGATCTCAGGTCTCTCCCCGCGCTCCCGCGCCCATGGAGCGTCGCCTTGCCGAAATCGCCAATGAAGACAACAATTTGCTGAAGCAGGAGTTGATCGAAGCGAAGGTTCGTTTGCACCGCCGTCTGATTGACGATCTCAATCTGCCGATGCTGGACCGCATGTCGCGCGAGGAGTTGCGGGCACAGATTTCCGAACTTGTCGGCGAGTATGTCCGTACCGAGCGTATCCTGCTGAACGCGCGGGAACTGGAAAACTTCACGACCGAAGTTCTCGACGAACTGACCGGGCTCGGTCCGATCGAGCCGCTGCTCAAGGACGATACAATCAGCGATATACTGATCAATACGCATGAAAAAGTCTATGTCGAGCGCTTTGGCCAGCTCGAACAGGTGCCGGTGCGCTTCAAGGACGAAGCGCATGTGCTGCGTATCGTCAATAAGATTATCAGCGCTGTTGGCCGGCGTGTGGACGAATCGCAGCCGATGGTTGATGCGCGGCTTGCGGACGGCTCCCGTATCAATGTCGCCGTGCGCCCCATATCCGTGGACGGTCCGCTGGTCTCGATCCGTAAGTTCGCGGAGCAGGCTTATGATCTCGACGGGCTGGTTTCCGTTGGTAGCTTGACTCAGAAAATGGCCGATCTGCTCAACGCCTGCGTGCGGGCGCGCCTTTCGCTTCTGGTTTCGGGCGGCACCGGCAGCGGCAAGACGACCCTGCTGAACGCGTTATCGAACGCGATTTCGCACCGTGAGCGCATTATAACCATCGAAGACGCCGCCGAACTGCGCCTCCAGCAACCCCATGTCGGAAGACTTGAAACGCGCCCGCCGAATATCGAGGGCCGCGGCGAGATTCGCCAGCGCGAACTGGTCAAGAATGCGCTGCGTATGCGTCCTGACCGCATCATGATCGGCGAGGTGCGCGGCGAGGAAGCCTTCGACATGCTTCAGGCCATGAACACGGGTCACGAAGGCTCGATGACGACCATCCACGCCAATAATCCACGCGATGCGCTCGCCCGTCTGACACAGATGGTAGGCATGGCAGGGCTGAACATGACAGAAGCGAGCGTCCGCACGCAGATTGCGTCCGCTCTCACACTCATCGTTCAACTTCAGCGCTTCAGTGATGGCCGCCGCCGGATCGTAAGCGTCACCGAGATCACAGGCATGGAGCGCGACGTGATCCAGATGCAGGAGATTTTCCGCTTCATCCGTGTTGGGACGACGCCTGAAGGACAGGTCAGGGGTGATTTCAGGGCAAGCGGCCTTCGCCCGACCTTCATGGACGAGTTGCAGCTCAGGGGTTACAGTTTCCCCTCCGATTTCTTCGAGCCGGGGCAGCCATTATGAGCGCCGCCCAATCTGTTCCTATTCTTGTTTTCGTCGCTGTGCTGCTCGGCATGACCGCCTTATACCTGCTGATTTCAGCACAGCGCGCGCGCCGTAAAACGGTTAGCCGGCGCCTGGGAGAATTCGGAGGAACGGACGCCAATCAAGGCGAACTGACGCGCATCAGAAGGGGACGTAGCCTTTCAGCGGACGGACATTACTCCATGCCCGTTATCCCGCTCAATCAACTCATTCTGCAATCGGGCGTGACCGTTGGAATTCAAGGCGTACTTTTCTCGATGGCGTTCCTTGTGCTGGGCGGTTACTTCATATTTTCGATCGTCCAGAATTCGCAAACGATCTCGATCCTGGTCGCTCTGCTCGTTGGTATCGGGCTTCCCGTTTATGTGCTGCGGGTCATGCGCGCTTCCCGCCAACGTAAATTCGAGGAACAACTGCCTGACGCACTCGATATTCTGGTGCGCGGCTTGCGGGCAGGTCATGCAATCCCGGTTGCCATATCCACGGTTGGGCGCCAGTTGCCGGACCCGGTCGGAAGCGAATTCAGCATCGCTGGTTCGGAGCTCACATACGGACTCGACCTTGAAACGGCGATGGTGAACTTGCGCACGCGCGTGGGGCAGGCCGATCTGTCGCTCGTCGTGCTGGCGATTTCCATCCAGGCGAAAATGGGCGGCAATCTTGCCGAGATATTGACAAATCTGGCGCGCGTTATCCGCGAGCGCTTCAAGCTGCGCCGCAAAGCCCGGGCGCTTTCGGCGGAAGGGCGTTATTCGGCGATATTTCTCAGTCTCATGCCGGTTGCACTATTCGGTATTCTTTGGATGGTCTCGCCGAGCTATTACGGACAAATCTGGGATACTTGGTATGTCAAACCGGCACTTGGCGTGGCGATAATATGGATGCTTCTTGGTAATCTCGTGATGTACCGCATGGTTAAATTTGGCGTGTGATGGACGCATTGATGAACTTCATAGCCGGAGGAGGGCAGCAGACTGATAGCGCCATGCTGTTCGGTGCGATTTTCTTCACGTTCATGTTCATGTTCTTCTTTGTGCTTGGCGTCACCGACATCGTCCAGCGCCGCGCCGATATTCGCAAACGCGCATCATGGGAACGGGGCTTCGAATATTCCGGCTCCGCGCAAGACGATAATGGGGAAGGCGGAGCACGGTCGCTGCGTTTCCAGAGCTTTGCCGAAAGCACGGCCCTGCTGGCCAAGGTGGAACGGGGCCGCCGCAGCCAGCGGCTTGCACACAAGCCAGCGTTCGGCCGCCGCGCGCAGAACTTCTTCATGCCCCGGCTCGGCCCAATCCTCGGTATAGGCGGGCA
>CAYVJO010000443.1:0-2884 GCA_964451735.1 uncultured Hyphomicrobiaceae bacterium
CAGGCGGTGCGCGGGGCACTCGAAGCGCGGCGGGGCGATTGCGACGCCATGATCGCGTTCATGTCGGCGGGCGATGTCATACGGTTGACGAAAATCGGTAATCTCGACATGGGCAAGCCTGAAAAAGGGCTGCTCGCGATCCTGAAGCGGCTCAAAGGCTCCAAGCCAAAGCAGATGAGTTCGTCCAGCTCCGGCGCGCGGCAGATGGCGATGCTGCGCCGTATACCGCGCTTGCTGCGCTTCATCCCCGGCACGGCGCAGGATCTGCGTGCCTATTTTCTTACGATGCAATATTGGCTTGCCGGTTCTGACGACAACGTTGCTAATATGGTCCGGCTGCTGGTCGATCGCTATGCCAGTGGTGAGCGGCGTGCCCTGCGAGGCCAGCTCCTTGTCGAGCCTCCAGCCGATTATCCGGAAACCGGCCTATACCATCCGCGCCTAGAAGGACGCATGGGCTTGTCGCGAGAAGCCTTGCCCAAGGTCAACCCGGGTGGGCCGACCGTCGGACTTCTGATTATGCGTTCCTATGTGCTGGCCGGGAACACCTCACATTACGATGGCGTCATTGCCGCGCTCGAAGCGCGAGGGCTGAACGTGGTGCCTGCTTTCGCGGCCGGCCTCGACGCTCGTCCCGCGATCGAGACATTCTTCCTTTCGGGTGGCAAGCCCGTAATAGACGCACTCGTCTCGCTGACCGGTTTCTCCCTCGTCGGCGGTCCGGCCTATAATGACTCGAGCGCCGCCGAGACGATCCTCACGCAACTGGATGTGCCTTATCTCGCCGCACATGCAGTCGAGTTTCAGACGCTGCAGCAATGGGGCGGCTCTGAGCGCGGATTGATGCCAGTCGAGGCCACGATGATGGTGGCGATCCCGGAACTCGACGGGGCTACAGGTCCTATGATGTTCGGCGGACGGGCCAACGCGGATCTGGATGCATGCTCCGGATGTCACCGGCAGTGCACTTTCGGGGGCGGCGTCGGCGAACGGGACATGCATAGCTGTCCGGAACGGGCCGAGATGCTTGCGGCCCGCGTTGACAAGCTCATTCGACTGCGCCGCACTGAGCGCGCCGAACGCAAGATCGCGATTACGCTGTTCAGCTTCCCGCCGAACGCGGGCGCAACCGGAACCGCCGCCTATCTCGCCGTTTACGAGTCGCTTTTCAACACGCTGAAAGGTATGAAGGCGGCTGGCTACTCGGTCGGTGAACTGCCCGCCGACTCCAACGCGCTACGCGAGCGCATACTGGGCGGCAGTGCGAAACGCTACGGCGTACATGCCAATGTCCACGCGCGGATCAAGGCTGACGACCATGTCCGCCGCGAGCGCTGGCTGCGCGAGATCGAGACGCAGTGGGGACCTGCCCCCGGACGCCATCAGAGCGACGGCGGCAGCATATTCGTGCTGGGCGAGCGTTTCGGAAACGTTTTCATCGGCGTTCAACCCTCCTTCGGCTATGAGGGCGATCCGATGCGTCTGCTCTTTGAGAAAGGCTTTGCTCCGACCCACGCCTTCTCAGCTTTCTACCGCTACATACGTGAGGATTTCGGAGCGGACGTGGTTCTGCATTTCGGTACGCATGGCGCGCTCGAATTCATGCCCGGCAAGCAAGCCGCTCTTTCGGCCGATTGCTGGCCCGACCGCATGATCGGCGATCTGCCCAATTTGTATTTCTATGCGGCGAACAACCCCTCCGAGGGCATGATCGCCAAACGGCGCTCGGCGGCAACGCTGGTCAGCTATCTGACACCCGCCATTACGCAAGCCGGACTCTATCGTGGTCTCCTCGATCTGAAATCCTCTGTCGAGCGCTGGCGCGGCTTGTCCCCCGAGTCGAGGGATGAACGCGCCAAGCTCGTCGAGCTGATCCAGGCACAGGCCGCCGAAGTTGAACTTGCGCCTGCCCAACCAGCATGGCCGGGAGACGCCAGCCGCCAAATTAGGGAGCTTGCCGCCGCCATCCTGGAACTGGAGCAGACGCTGATCCCAAGCGGTTTGCATGTCGCGGGCGAGCCGATCCCGGCCGAAGAGCGCGTCGATCTGCTTATAACCATGGCCGAGGCGACACATGGAGCGTATTTCGAGCGCGCGCTGATCGAAACGCTGGTTCGCGATGGCCTTGCCGCCGCAACCCTCCGTATTAAGGAAGCCCGCCAACGGGAGCAGCTATCTGCCCTGGCTCGCGCCAACGAGCTGCTCAGTCGCGATCATGAGCTGCCCGCGCTCATCCACGCACTGGATGGCCGCTTTGTTCCTCCCGCACCGAGCGGTGATCTCATCCGAACGCCCGATCTGCTCCCCACGGGCCGCAATCTGCATGGCTTTGATCCTTTCCGTATGCCGAGCGCTTACGCCTGTAGGGACGGTTCCGAGCAGGCGGCCCGTCTTTTGGAACGGCATCTGGCGGATGGCAATTCGCTTCCCGAAACGGTTGCAATCGTTTTGTGGGGTACGGACAATATCAAATCGGAGGGCGGACCGATCGGACAGGCGCTCGCACTTCTCGGCGCAGCACCGCGTTTCGATAGCTACGGCAGGCTTTGCGGAGCAGAGCTGATACCGCTCGACGCGCTGGACCGTCCGCGCATAGACGCAGTGATGACGCTTTCCGGTATTTTCCGAGACCTTCTGCCGCTACAAACCAGAATGTTGGCGGAGGCCGCCTATCTTGCCGCCAGCGCTGACGAGCCAGAGAATCAGAATTTCGTTCGCAAACACGCGCTTGCCCATATGGCTGAGCATGGCTGCGATCTGGAGACGGCAGCGTTGCGCGTCTTCTCCAACGCCGACGGCGCTTACGGTTCGAATGTCAATCAACTCATCGAGAGCGCCTCCTGGCAGGATGAGGACGAACTCGCCGAAACCTATACACGACGGA
>CAYVJO010000444.1:0-2877 GCA_964451735.1 uncultured Hyphomicrobiaceae bacterium
CGGCATGATCTGGCCGCCCATCGAGGAGGTCGCCTCGACACCGCCCGCAAAAGCCGGGCGATAGCCGAATTTCTTCATCAGCGGGATCGTGAATTGGCCGGTGGTAACGACATTGGCGACGCCCGAGCCCGAAATCGTACCCATCAAGCCGGAAGAAATCACCGACACTTTCGCCGCCCCGCCCTTTGCATGGCCGACCAGGCCGAGCGAAACATCGGTGAAGAGCTTGATCATACCCGCTTTTTCGAGAAACGCCCCGAATAGAATGAACAAAAATATATAACTGGAGGAAACGAAGGTCGGGATGCCGTAAATGCCCTCCGTCCCGTAAGTCATGTGATCGATGACCTGCGCAATGTCATAGCCGCGATGATTGAGCGGGGCGGGCAGATACTGGCCCGCGAAACAGTAAAGTAGAAATAGGCCGGAGATGACCGGCAGGGCAGGTCCCATGATGACCCAGGCAGCGCAGAAAATGGTAATGAGCGCAACGACCCCGAAGGCAATGTCGCGAGGCAGCGGATCGCCTGCACGCACGATCAATGGCACGTATTCATACCATTGGTAAAAGGCGACACTCGCGCCAGCGATCGCTGCCAGCCACGCCATCAGCCTGACGGGGAGCGGCTTTCCCAGAACCAAAGCCATGAACGGAAATGCCAGAAGCGTTAGAAAACCGATGTGAAATGCCCTGACCACCTGGCTGGGAAAATCGACGATATGGGCGGCGGTTGCGAGCTGAAACAGCGAAAACGTGACCGCGATCCAGAAGAGCATGCGCCCTTCGAGGCTTGCTGGAAACGCCTCGATGAGCGGATCTTGCAACCCTGCGCCCTCTGTTGCGCCGGATGGTACTTTCGGTTGCCTATCGCCAGACATAGCGCGCAGCGTCCCTTCCAAATCATCAAGAAAAAGGCCGAGGCGAACGGCCCCGGCCTTGCCCATGTCGCAAGCGTGCGAGGCTAAGGACGAGAGCCCTACAAAATGCCCTTTTCCTTATAGAATTTCTCCGCGCCGGGATGCAGTGGAACCGGCAGGCCCTTCAGCGCATCTTCGATCTTGATGTTGCTGGCTGCTTTGTGCGCCGCCACCAGATCAGGAAGATTCTCGAAAAGTTGCTTCGTCAACTGGTAGGCGACATCATCCGACACATCCGAATGGGTGACCAGGAAGTTAATGACAGCGACGGTGCCGACATCGGCATCCTGCCCTTTATAAGTGCCAGAGGGAATGGTTGCCTCCACAAAAGGCGCTCCAAGCTTGGCCACGACATCCGACGGGACCGCTACCAGCGTTACATCAACGGAGGTCGACAGGTCCCGTATCGAGGCTACACCGAGACCGGCCGATTGAAGTGTCGCGTCCAGCTGGCGGTTCTTGATCAGCTCGACAGACTCGGCAAAAGGAAGATATTCGGTCTTGCCCAGATCCTGATACGACAGGCCCGCCGCGGTAAATATCGCGCGCGCATTGAGTTCAGTGCCAGATTTCGGCGCACCGACCGAGAGGCTCTTGCCCTTCAGATCGCCCAGGGAATTGATGCCCGACTCTTTCGAGGCGACGATCTGAATGAAGTTTGGATATATCGCCGCGATGCCGCGCAGCTTATCGAGCTTTGACTTGAAGCCGGCTTCCTCGTCGCCTTCCCAAGCCAGTTTCAGGCTGTCCCCAAGTGTGAAAGCCACCTCGCCCTTGCCCTGCTGGAGCAGATTGAGGTTCTCAACCGAAGCTTTCGTCGATTGAACCTGGGTTCGCACGCCCTCGATCTTTTCTCCGTATATTTTTGCGAGAGCAACACCCAGCGGGTAATAGACGCCAGAGGTGCCACCGGTGAGCACGTTGATGAACGTGTCGGCCTTTGCGGCAGCAGTGCCAAAGCCGACAGCCAAAACGACCGCAAGTGGCGCTGCGTTTCGAAAGAGCCTAAATGTCATCGAGTCAACCTCCAAATGATTGTGAATAGGTTAAATTCGCACCGTCAGAAGTTCGCCTGCCAGCGACTGGCCGTCAACAGTTTTAGCGGTCCTGGACGAAGGGAGCCCATAAATCCGCATCAGAACCGGTTTGGAAGGGCGTTTTGTAAAAACATTTTCTCCTGAAGCCCCACCGCAGTTGCGGAATGCCGATATTGAAGGCAAACGCATGCTCCACGCACAAGATGATTTCAATTTAACATAACATAGCTGTTCTTTGCTCTAAACTTTCCTCATTATTTGCTTTTTGGGTCGTTCGATCGCCTATGAAGCTTGCTTATGTAAAATTTGCTTTAGAGTTAATAGATAATTTTATGATATTGTCTCAAGAAAATATTTATGTCCTAATACTCGAAGCAGATTTGCGCTTCGTCACCTTATTATGACTATTTTACAGGCCATAATTTAGAAACGAAACGCGTCGGGCGGCAACGGTTTGATTCTCAATTAAAGCGATTTCGCGCAGCAGCTTTGCGCGACGCAATTTATGGCGGAGGTTTCCATGACTGAGGCTATTGATGCGGGTGGCGGCACTTCTAAGATTGATCAAACGCAGCCTCCAGAAGACACTGGTCCGGACGAAGCCACGACGCAATCCTTCAACAATGAGATTGAAACCGCTCAAGCGGAAGGCGGAGAGGATTCTGGCGGCGCCACGGGTACGGGAGAGGCAGTCGGCAGCGGCGATGACGGAGCGCAGACCGTCGCGGCACAGCCGCAAAATCTGGTCGAAGACGGTGAGGATTCTCCACCCACGCCTGCCGAGATATTTGAGGAGCGCACAGAGTCCGGCGTCGAAGGGATTGAGAAAGGCATCAATGCCTACAATGCGGCGCGGGCTGCTGGGGGAACAGGCGAGGCCGAACAGGCTGAATTCTACACCGCCGCCAACGGTCTGATCGAG
>CAYVJO010000445.1:0-2875 GCA_964451735.1 uncultured Hyphomicrobiaceae bacterium
GAGACCGTACAAGGTGCAGCCTTTCCGCCGCCGCTCATGAATGAAGCGGGCTAGCAGCCACTTATGCCCAGTGGGCTGTCTGGCTATTCTTCCCAGCGCTTGGCTTTATCGTTTTGCGGGCTTTTCTTGCAAGCCATGGCGATACAAGGATCATCCTATCGATTACAATAGTGGGGATAGCCGCCAACGCCTTGTGTAACTATGCGCTGATGTTCGGGAATTGGGGGTTCCCGCGTCTTGAACTTGCTGGAGCCGGTCTCAGCACATTCATTGTCAATACCCTGATGTTTCTGCTGCTTCTTACCTACGTACTGACTCAAGAAGCCTACAGGCGCTATTCGCTGTTGACGCGCTTTTGGAAGCCAGATTGGGAGCGTTTTTTGCGAATCCTGCTGCTAGGAATGCCGATCGGCTTCATGATGATGGCGGAGGTGGGTTTATTTACTGTCGCGGGGCAGTTCATGGGGTGGCTTGGTCCCGACGAATTGGCGGGGCATGCTATAGCGCTTCAATTGGCGGCCATAGCCTTCATGGTGCCGATGGGATTGAGCCAGGCCGCAACTGTTCGAGTTGGGCTAGCACATGGGCAAGCGAGCGAGGAGGGCGTGCGTAAGGCGGGCTGGGTTTCCATCGGCATGGGGACAGGATTCATGGCGATCACGGCTGCCGCGTTCTGGCTTATGCCCGAATCGCTCGTTGCTTTGTTTCTTGACCCGGCCTTGCCTGAAAATACCGCAGCATATTCACTTGCTGTGGCCTTCCTTGGGATTGCTGCAATCTTTCAACTCGCAGATGGGGCGCAGGTCGTCTGTGCCGCTGTGCTGCGCGGGCTCAACGATACGGCGGCGCCGATGGTCATTGGCATTCTTGGCTATGGTGGAGTAGGGATAACGCTGGCTTATGTGCTTGGCTTCGTTTTCGAAATGCGAGGGATTGGCATCTGGATTGGATTGGCTGCGGGACTTGCTGCTGTCGCGCTCACATTGATGGCGCGTTTCGCTTTCAAACAGCCTCGTGGCCCGCGCATACATATTGAGTAAGCACTACTGCGCATTTTGCTTGAAAATATGGTCTAAGCGCTTCTTTTCGTCTGCGCTCAATGGAACTTGCTCAGCCATGACGCTACGTTTTGGCTGGCTGAAGATGCGGTAAGCAAGCAGGACCCCGCCGCCGAGAAGGAACAGGGGCGCCAGCCAGAGGAGTATTGTTTTTGAGGAAAACGGCGGCCGCAGAAGAACGAATTCGCCGTAGCGGGCGACCAGGAAGGCAATAACTTCATCTTTTCCGTCGCCCGCGCTAAGACGTTCGCGTACCAGCAATCGTAAATCTCGGGCGAGAGGAGCGTCTGAATCGTCGATTGATTGATTCTGGCAGACCACACAGCGCAGTTCGGCTGATATCTCACGCGCTTTTGCTTCCAAAGCAGGATCATCCATTAGCTCATCGGCATTAATCGCGTGCGCTACCGATATTGAAGCAAAAATCGCCCAAAGGATGGTGACTGATCTGAGATATTGAACGGCGTTCATTATGTCTGACCAGCGCTGACTGGCGAGCGTGCAGGTGCGGATCGACGTACCGGCGCGCCAATGCGCAGACGACGGTCAGCCAGCGATATCATGCCGCCTATGAACATGATGAACGCACCTATCCAGATAAGCCGAACAAGCGGATGAAAGTAAACACGCATGCCAACAGATGACGAAGCGCCCGACGCAGACTCGCTAATCACGAGATAAAAGTCGCCAGCCCAACTTGCATAAATGGCTGCTTCGGTTGTTGCCGTAGGAGGAGCCGAATACTGTCTTTTCGATGGCTTCAAGGTTGTGACAAGCTTGCCATCCCTTATAATTTGGAAAACCCCGAAATTTTCCTGATAATTCGGCCCGTCACGAAAAGAAAGCTCCTCGAAACGGATCTCGTAGCCTGCGAATTGCGTCGTTTCTCCCTTTTGCATCGACACGATTTTTTCCGATTGCCAAGCACTCGTTCCCACGATCCCAAGCACCATTACGCCTATGCCTAGATGTGCGACCGTAGCGCCGTAGCTCGATCTCGGGAGGTTTAACAAACGGCGTCTGACTTCCGTCCATGGCGCGGCTAATGCCTTGACGCGAAAGGCCATCTCGGCGAGCGGACCGCTTAGGAGCCATACGCTGAGTGCGACGCCCAGGGCAGCCAGAATCGAGCCGCTTGGCTGCAGCAGTGCGGTTGCAAGCCCCGCAGTGACGGCAAGAAATGCTGGTATTCTCAAACGTCTGGCGGCCTCGGGAAGATTGCCGCGTTTCCAGGGAAGAAACGGCCCGAATGGGAGAACAGCAAGCAAGGCAAGCATCAACGGAACAAAAACGGCGTTGAAATACGGTGGCCCAACCGAGATCTTGTCGCCTGTTATCGCTTCCAACGCCAATGGATAGAGCGTGCCGACCAGAATTGCAGCGCATGATGTCATCAGGATCAAATTGTTGAATACCAAGCTTCCCTCGCGAGAGACGGGCGCGAAGAGCTGGCCTTGACGGAGCTGCGGGGCGCGCCATGCAAATAAGGCGAAAGCCCCGCCCGTAAACACGCCGATGATGGCAAGGATAAACACGCCACGTTCAGGGTCAGTTGCAAAGGAATGAACGGACGTTAGAACGCCCGATCGGACAAGAAACGTTCCCATTAAACTAAGCGCGAATGTAATGATCGCGAGTAATATGGTCCAAATTTTCAGGGCCTCACGCTTCTCCATTACAACCGCGGAATGAAGCAGCGCCGTGCCTGCGAGCCACGGCATGAAGGATGCGTTCTCGACAGGATCCCAGAACCACCAGCCGCCCCAGCCAAGTTCGTAATAGGCCCACCACGAACCCAGGGCGATGCCCATCGTCAG
>CAYVJO010000446.1:0-2869 GCA_964451735.1 uncultured Hyphomicrobiaceae bacterium
AAAGGTATCGAATGCCGTCATCTACATACATCCCATGCTTTCCATTCTCCGATGATGGATAGCGCGATCGCGCCTTTTCAACAAGAACTAGCCAAGGTTAAATTAAATCCGCCTCAGATGCCTTTTATTTCCTGCGTTACAGGCACTTGGATAACCGCAGAAGAAGCGACAAATCCCCATTATTGGGCAAAACACATGAGGCAAACAGTTCGTTTTGCTGCGGGAGTTGACGAACTATTACAAAACCCAGAACATATCTTACTGGAAGTCGGTGCGGGGAGAACTTTATCTACTTTCGTCAAACATAATACTGCTCGCTCAGCAGGACAAATAGTTTTATCTTCATTACCTCATCCTAAAGAGACAGTTGGCGATCGCGCTTTTCTCCTCAATATGTTAGGTAGGTTGTGGTTGGCAGGTGTAGAAATTGATTGGTGCAATTTTTCTGCTCACGAACAACGTCGCCGAGTACCTCTACCAACTTATCCTTTTGAACGTCAGCGTTATTGGATCGATCCAAACCCTCCTTACCAAGGGGGAATAAAAGGGGGATCGGATATTTGTGATTGGTTTTATATTCCTGCTTGGAAAGCCATACCTTTATTAAAAACTAGCAATCAAGATAGCGATCGCTATTTGATTTTTGTCGACGAATCAGGAATTGGTGAGCAAATAATCGAAAAATTAAGGAAAAACGGACAAAAAACGTTTATCGCAGTATATAAAGGAAATAGTTTCAGCCAAGATCGCCATCGCTACACCATTAACCCTACTAACCCAGAAGATTATCGCACTCTCTTTCAGGAGATCTCCAAATTAAGCAACATTCCCAATAAGATTATTTACTTGTGGAGTATTGATAATTCTTTAAACAACCAAGGAATTAATTGCCGAGCAAATGATGAGACTCAACATTTTTGGAGTCTTATTTATCTCGCCCAAGCACTCGAACAACAGCAACTAGACAACAAGATTCAACTCCTGGTCGCTACCAATAATCTTTATGATGTTATTGGCGATGAAACTTTGTCTTACGAATCAGCAACAGTATTAGGTGCGATCGCAGTTATTCCTCAAGAGTATCCTAATCTTGATTGCCGTCAAGTCGATCTTGCTATTTCAGAATCAAATACAGATCGCTTGATTGAACTGTTAATTACCGAATTTACTACAGATACCCAAGATAAATTTGTTGCCTATCGCAAACATCGCCGTTGGGTACAAACCTTTGAATCAATTCCTATTACTCAAAACACCCAGGAAAGCGCGAAATTACGCTCAGGAGGAGTTTATCTAATTACAGGGGGAATGGGTGGTATTGGTTTGGTATTGGCTGAACATTTAGCTCGTACAGTACAAGCCAAACTTATTTTACTAGGACGTTCGACCTTACCTACAAAAGAATCATGGGAGGAATGGTTAAGCAGTCACGATCCAGAAGATTCTATAAGTCAAAAGATTAATAAGATTAGGAATCTAGAAGCCCTGGGTGCAGAAGTCTTACCCTTGACTGTCGATGTGTGCGATCGCCATCAAATGGAACAGGCGATCGCCTTGGCTTTAGAACGTTTTGGCGCGATCAACGGTGTAATTCATGCTGCTGGGGTGGCTGGCGGTGGCGTTATTCAACTTAAAACTCCAGAGATGGCTGAGAGTGTTTTTGCTCCCAAAGTAACAGGCACATTAGTTCTCAATGAGGTATTACAAGCAATAGACTTAGATTTCTTAGTGCTTTGTTCTTCTTTGACTTCTATTGTCGGCGGATTTGGACAGGCTGATTATTGTGGTGCGAATGCCTTTTTAGATGCTTTTGCTCGTTGTGATAATGTCCATAGTCATACAGTGGCAATTAACTGGGATGCCTGGCAGGAGGTGGGAATGGCAGTAAATACAGATATTCCGCCAGAAATAAAGCAATGGCAAGGGGATCGTCTTCACCAGGGATCGTTGTCTGCCGAAGCAGTAGAAGTGTTTGATCGTGCTTTAGCTAGTGGGTTATCTCAAGTGATTGTCTCGACTCAGGATTTGGCAGCAGTGATCGAGGAAAATAATAATTTTCTGGCTGCTTATTCGACTCAAAAAACTGATGCTATATCTAGCTTACACAAGAATTTGAGTAAGAAGTATATTGCTCCTCGTAACGAAATTGAAAAAACTATTGCAAATATTTGGCAAGAAGTGATAGGGTTTAATCAGATTGGAATTTATGATAATTTCTTCGAGTTAGGCGGACATTCGCTGTTAGCCGTACAGGTAACTTCTCGCCTACGAGAATCATTCCAATTGGATCTGCCCTTACGGACACTGCTATTTGAAGCTCCTACCATCGCCCAATTAGCTGTGGTAATAGATGAACAAGGCAGTTCAAAAGCCAAAACTGACGAAATAGAACAATTATTGGCAGAAATAGAGAATCTTTCACCAGAAGAACTGGAAAAAGAACTGGCTCAAAAACCCCAAATAAGTTGAGCAACTCTCTCCTTTTTGTCTTATTAATTGCAATTAATTCTTAAAAAGTAAGATAACTATCGGTTAGGCATTGCCTAATACTACTAACTTTCAAATTCAACCTAGTATCGAGATGGAATTTAGCCTACTATACTTTTCTGGAGACGGATCGACAACGCGCGGAGATAAATACGATCTCTTACTAGAAACAGCCAAATATGGAGATCGCCACGGTTTTAAGGCGGTATGGACTCCAGAAAGACATTTCCATCCTTTCGGGGGATTATATCCTAACCCCTCGGTAATAGCTGCTGCTTTAGCGACAGTGACCGAAAAGATCCAACTGCGATCGGGTAGCGTAGTTCTACCTTTACAAAATCCTGTTAGGGTTGCAGAAGAATGGGCAGTAGTAGATAATCTT
>CAYVJO010000447.1:0-2855 GCA_964451735.1 uncultured Hyphomicrobiaceae bacterium
CGCGCCGGTGACGCTGCCTGCGCTCATCCAGTCGACCAGTTGCGCGCGCGACTTGAGTGACAGCGCGTCCCCCGTCAGCAATGACTGCATCGTCGAGACCATCGCATCCGGATTGGTGGTGTCCCGAGGGTCGCCCGGAGTGAAGGTGTTCAGCTCGGGTTCGCGGCGATCAACGCGGCTGATTGGGTCGTCAATCGCGCGCAGGAAATTGGTCACGCTTTGCGGCCCGCCAATCCGGTCGATGAGCAGGTTTGTGGCCGTGTTGTCGCTCATGTCGAGCGCGGCCTGACATAGGTCGCCCACAGTCATGGTGTTTCCGACCATCTCCCCGGTGACAGGGGCGTAGTCGAGGATATCCTCGGCCTTGATGGCAATCGGCTCGGAAAGGTCGATCTCGCCCGCATCCACACGGTTCAGCACCGCGCCGCACAGCATCGTCTTGAAGGTGCTTGCCATCAGGAACCGTTCGTCGGCGCGATGGCTGACCGACCAGTCCGAGCCGCTATCGCGGATGACAAGCCCGACGCGCGCGTCGAGGTCCTCCTCGATCTGGTCGATGGTTGCGGCAAGCTGCTGATCAGGGTCATTGGCGAGGGCGGGCGCGGTGGCGATCAATCCAAGAGAAAGCCCAGCAGCCAGAACAGGCAGCACAGATGAAAGGGGAATCATGGAATTATCCTTTTCTAGATCGACGGCGCTCCATCCCGCCCTATCGCCGGGGAGAGGCGAGGGATGACGGGCAGCCATCAACGGTTGGAACATGCGAGGCATCAACTGATGTCACGCCGCTCCCTTTAGTTTCCTGCTTTACTGGCATCAAACGACAAAGTATTACCCTTTGCATTAGCTGGAGTAATGCCGATGGATCGCCCGGATCTGCCCTTGAACGGGCTCCGCGTGTTCGAGGCCGCCTACAGACAAGGCAGTTTCACGCGCGCGGCCATCGAGTTGCGCGTCACCCAGGCAGCGGTCAGCCATCAGGTTGCGAGGCTTGAGGATCGGCTCGGCGTCGCTCTGTTCGTGCGCGCATCCGGCGGTTTGGTGCCGACCGACGAGGGGAGGGCGCTCTACCCCGTCCTGGAGCACGGGTTCGATGCGATAGCGCGGACGCTCGACCGGATCACGGGACATCGCGACATCGAGACGTTGAAGATCGGTGTTGTCACGACCTTTGCCGTCGGTTGGCTCATGCCGCGCCTTCCCGAGTTTCGGCGGACCCACCCGTTAATCGATCTCCGCATCTCGACAAACAACAACCGCGTCGAGATCCTGCGTGAGGGGCTCGACATGGCGATCCGGTATGGCGTCGGCTCCTGGACCGGGCTTGAGGCGGAACTGCTGCTAGAAGCGCCTCTCGCGCCATTGTGCACGCCGTCGATTGCCGAGTATCTGACGAAACCGGAGGCTCTAAGCCGGGAAGTCCTGCTGCGAAGCTATCGCAGTGACGAATGGCCTCGATGGTTCGCTGAGGCGGGTTCAACCTGTCCACCCCTCACAGGCCCCATGTTCGACTCGTCACTTGCCATGGCCGACATCGCATCGGAAGGTGGCGGCGTAGCACTCCTCCCTGTGGACATGTTCACGCGCCGCATTGCGGACGGGCGGTTGGTCCAGCCGTTCTCGACGGCGTTGTCTGCAGGCAGCTACTTCCTGACCTGGCCTGCGGACCGGCCAGTTACACCCGTCATGGTCGATTTCAGAAGGTGGTTGCAAGCCGTATCTGCCGGGTCAGCGTCCCGCGCTACCGACTAGCATTTGTCAGGTCGCCGAGCCGCGCATGCCAATCATGTTCGAGCAGGGGGAACACTATGGGGTCAGCCATCCTGGCATCCTCCAAGACCGAAGGGCACGGCAGAACGCCGTGCCCCCAGGTGTCATCGGTCCCGCAGCACCAGCCCCGCGTACAAGGCAACTCCGGCTGCGAAATGGCTGTCGGCGGTACAGCCGACGTCCTTCCCGTGTACGAAACCGGAGAGGGTCACTGATCCGCCACCCGATTTCCCAAACTGGCAGCGATCGCCTCTGGCTCGACGATCCAGGCGTAGCTCAGCTCTTGCTTGATCTTCCAGGCCCCCTCGATGCAGGCCCAGCCCAGCTGCGACCGGCCGTCGAAGGCGATCACCTGTCCGTCCAGCCGGTCGATACGGCCGACAAAGCCCAGAGTTGTCGAAGCGACATCCGTGCCCACCAGTTCCTCGTTCGCGCCGGTCAGGCCGTGCAGCACCGACCGCGCCGCATTCTGCAGCCCTTCCCAGTTCGCGCCATAGACCGCGGCATCACGGAACAGTTGCGACTCGCCGGGGGCGAAGTTGTCGTAGAACACGCCTTTCGGATCCTTGAGGTCGTAGTAACGCGCCATCTTGGTGGCAAAGACGAAATCCGGATCGCCTTCGCGGCGTTCCCAGCCCTCCATCATCCAGTCGGCATGGAGGGCGCCCGGGGCTTCGGGGCCGGTGGTGGGGCAGGTCTGTGCGGCAAGCCCGGTGGCGGTCATTACCAGTGCGACGGTCATCATCAATGTCTTCATCTGCTTTCCTTTCATGCGGTTCATGCGGTCCGGCGCATCTGCCCAGACGGCTGACAGGAAAGTGGACTTAACGAATTGTCGCCGGTATCCCCTCAAGCTTGGACTTTCTGTAAAGCAAAGCTAACCAATGATGGCTGAGTTCAACCGTCTGGCGCTGTTCACTTCGATTGCCGGCAGGCACAACTTTCGCTCGGGGGGCCGATCGGTTTGACCGCGTCCAACATGTCCTGGCTTAGGTTTTCAAGGGATTTGGACCCTGTCAGGCCGAAAGGCGGGCTAACGTCTTGCGCTGGCTGTCACTAGGTGACATATCAGGCAAGTGTCACTT
>CAYVJO010000448.1:0-2809 GCA_964451735.1 uncultured Hyphomicrobiaceae bacterium
CTCAGTCGTAAAGCTTTACCCGTCTAGGCTCCGCCAGATCGGCATCGCCAAAACAGAGCCGAGCGACGAAAACAACCAGGACGTATCCGCGCTCGTTGGAAAGGTGGATATCCGCAAGCTGGAATTTTTCGGGCAAAACGATCCCGACGCCTATTCTTACAGCGGCGGGCTCAACCGCTCAACGCAGGGTCTGCTTGAATTCGTTGAAATGTTCAAAGCGCCGCTGAAAATGCTGCATCCATTGCTCACTGCGACTCAGGAAGGCAGCTATGCAGGCACAGAAAATGTTGGCTCACTGCCATATCAGGGCATCATAATCGCTCACTCGAACGAGTCTGAGTGGCGGGCCTTCCGCTCGAACCGTAACAACGAAGCTTTCCTTGACCGTATCTGCGTTGTTCAAGTGCCTTACTGTCTGCGTCTTACTGAAGAAAAGAAGATCTACGATAAGCTTTTGTCGAAAAGTGAGTTGCTTGGCGCTCCCTGCGCGCCAGGAACGCTTGAAATGCTTGCAAAGTTTTCGGTATTGACCCGCCTAAAAGAGCACGACAACTCCAATCTTTACTCCAAGCTTAGAGTTTATGATGGTGAAAGTCTGAAGGAAACCGATCCGCACTCCAAAACCGTACAGGAATACCGTGACGCCGCGGGTGTTACAGAAGGCATGGATGGCGCATCAACGCGGTTCGCCTATAAAATCCTCTCTGAAACCTTTAATTTCGACACGCAGGAAGTGGCGGCTGATCCAGTTCATCTGATGTATGTTTTGGAGCAGGCAATCCGTCGGGAACAGCTTCCCGAAGATACCGAAGACCGTTATATCGAATTCATCAAGGAAGAGCTTTCGCCCAGGTATGCCGAATTTATAGGCAATGAAATCCAAAAAGCCTATTTGGAATCCTATCACGAATACGGGCAAAATCTCTTCGACCGCTATGTCGCCTATGCGGATGCGTGGATCGAGGATCAGGACTTCAAAGACCCCGATACTGGCCAATTGATGGATCGCACCTTGCTCGACAAGGAATTGTCTAAGATCGAGAAACCTGCCGGCATAGCCAATCCGAAGGACTTTCGATACGAGGTCGTCAAATTTTCATTGCGCGCGCGGGCTCGGAATTCCGGGAAGAACCCATCTTGGACGTCTTACGAGAAAATCCGCGACGTGATCGAAAAGCGGATGTTCAGCCAGGTGGAGGATCTGTTGCCGGTCATCAGCTTTGGTGCGAAAAAGGACGGAGAAACCGAGAAGAAGCATAATGATTTCGTCGAACGGATGGTCTCGCGCGGCTATACGCCCCGGCAGGTGCGCCGTCTCGTCGATTGGTATATGCGCTTCAAGAAGTCTGGTTAAGCGAACGAATGCACATCATCGACCGCCGACTGAATCCTAAGGATAAAAGCCTCGGCAACCGTCAACGCTTCATCCGCCGCGCTAAGGAGGATATACGCAATGCGGTGAACGAGTCGCTGAAACGCCGGAAAGTTTCAGAGGTCGATAGCGGGGAGAAGATCCGGATCCGCTCCAAGAGTCTGAACGAACCCTCCTTCCATATGGGTCGGGACGGCGCACGCAATTTCATACTCCCCGGCAACAAAGGCTATGTGGTCGGCGATACGATACCGAAACCGCCGGAAGGCGCGGGCGGCGGTGGTTCGCAAGGCTCCCCGGACGGTCATGGCGAGGACGATTTCGTCTTCACCTTGACCCGCGAGGAATTCCTAGACCTGTTTTTCGAGGATTTGAAACTTCCGAACTTGATCAAGACCAAGCTGAAAGACGTGCGCTCGCCAACGCCGGTTCGCGCCGGTTACTCGGTTGATGGTCCGCCTGCGAAACTCAACCGCGTGCGAACCATGCGCAACAGCCTGGCCCGCCGTATCGCGTTGCGCCGCCCAAGCCTTGAGGAAATCCGCAAAGCCGAGGAGGAACTCGAAGAAGCCGAACGCCAGACAACGCCAGACGCGGAACGGCTGAAGCAAATGCGCGCCCGGCTTGACCGGCTGAAGCATATGCGCAAGATCGTCGCTTATATCGATCCGCTCGATCTGCGCTACAATCGGCATGAACGCCTACCCAAACCCATCACGCAGGCCGTGATGTTCTGCCTGATGGATACCTCCGCCTCTATGACGCAATCGCTGAAGGACTTAGCCAAGCGCTTCTTTATGCTTCTGCATATTTTCCTCTCGCGTCATTACCGTGATGTGGACATCGTTTTCATACGGCATACGAGCGTTGCAAGCGAGGTGGACGAGGAAACCTTCTTCCGCTCCACCGAAACCGGCGGCACGGTGATCTCAAGCGCCTTCGAGGAAATGCGCCGGATCGTGGCAGAACGCTATCCCCCTGATGAATGGAACATCTACGCGGCCCAGGCCTCGGATGGCGCGAATGATCTCGGCGATATGGCGCGCTGTATCGACATGCTGGATGACGGCATCCTGCCGCTCTGCCAATATTATGCTTATATCGAAGTTGGCACCCATATCAGCGAGAGCATCATATGGGCCGGCTTCTCGCAACTGACCGCCCGCCAGCGCCATTTCGCCATGCGCCATGTGTCCTCGCCCAGCGACATCTACCCCGTCTTTCACGAGCTTTTCTCGGAGACGGAGCGGTCATGACGGAAAAAACGGCGAGATCGAAAAAACGCAAGGCTTCACCGCTCTTCGAAGGCGCGGAGTGGACATTCGACACGCTCAAAAACACCTACGACGCGATCGAGAAAATTGCCTTGAAGGATCTCAAACTCGACGTTTACCCGAACCAGATCGAGGTAATCACCGCCGAGCAAATGCTCGACGC
>CAYVJO010000449.1:0-2800 GCA_964451735.1 uncultured Hyphomicrobiaceae bacterium
GCCATCGAGCAGGTCGTGGCCTTCGCCGCCGTAGAGTTCGTCATTCCCCTCGCCGCCAGAGATCTCGTCATTGCCCGCAGCACCCTCAAAAATATCGTTGCCGATTCCTCCTTCGATGACATCGTGACCGGGCGTGCCAGAAGGGTCGGCCGCAGCTTCATCCGTGTCAGCCGGCGGCTCGTCCGCAGGAACTTCGTCAGGAACGCCGTCCGCAGGCGTTTCAGCTAAAGGCTTCGCTTCGAAAATTTTCTCCGGCAAATTCGTCAGACCTGTATTTCTTGCAATGATCTGCGAGAAAGTTTGATCGTTGATCTGATCGCGGAAATCGGCATTGTCGAGTTGTTCGAGATAGTAGAAACGGTCTCCCTCCTGCAGCCGGTCAAGCTGATCAAGGAAAATCCATGCGAAAGTGGAACCAAGTTGACCTTCGCGGGGACGCTCCAAAAGCCCGCCAACCCAAAGATCGACAGCGTCGAACCCCTCTGGATAGGCTTCCTTTAACTTGCTCAGGAGATCGTCCGAGAGGTCATTGCGTTTTTGGAAATCCTCCCAGCCCGAATAGGGTTCAAGAGAGGCGTCACCCGTTTTATCAAATAGCTCGGCACGCACATCGTTGAACGCGCCAACCCCCGTGTCACGGCCGCGGAAGATATTGAGCGCTGCCAGATCGAGCGGACGGCCAACGAGCTGATTACGCAGCGCATTGACTATATGCACATCGATGGCCTGATGCTCTACAGCGGTCGCGCCCAGGATCAGATTTGCAACGCCAATTTCAGAAACGGTCTGTGGGCTAAGAAATGCGCTCACGAGCGATATTTCGGCAAGGCCGCCTGTCGTCTTATCGACGTAGCTGACCGTCTCGTTGAGCATCGAATGGCCGAAGCGATAGGCGACATGCGCAAACTCGGCAGAGATGCTCGGATCGATTGTCGGGTCGTAACCGCCAAAGCCGTGCGTGCCGCTCCCGGAAATGCCGCAGGCCATAGCATCGGCGAATTCTGTAAACACCACGCGCTGATACTCGGCGATGTTGATGACGCGGGCCGCCTCGAAATATTGCGCTTCGGTCCAAGCGCCCCCAGTCTTTTCCTTTAACTCATCGACCCAAAAATTATGATTACGGGCCCAAATCGTATGGATCGTGGTCAGCATCACATTCTCGTTGACCCGACCGTCTCCAGCTACGAAGTAGTGACCGATCGCATCCAGATCGAGTTCGCCATTCGCTTTGAAGGCGGGAATAAAGTCGAGCAGTATCGCTTGACCGGTGCTGCGATAGTTAAAGATATCGGCGCTTGTAAGCTCATCTCCGCCGGTCATGATGCGGTGATTTTCGCGCAACTCGTTCAGGGTCGGAAGCAGCGCGCGTCCGGTCTCGTCGAGGTCCCCGGTAAGCAGATAGGCCGTTTGCACGGCAACGCCATTATTGTCGTACTCCCAGCGGCGCAACAGGTCGGTGACGTCGTCGTGGGAGCCATAGGCCTGGTTCTGATCGATAAAGGGTGATGTTTTATTGACGTGCTGTGCTGGCGTCTCGTCGCCATTGTTCGGAATGCCGTCGGGATCAAGGCCGGTGCCTGGAATAATGTTCGCGCGGGAGGCGTTGATCGGGAAAGTCGGAGATCCGATCGCCACCGGCGCTTGCTCGCCTTTCGGCACGAAATCAAGACCATGGTCGAAATATTGACCGAAAAAGGTCAGGAAAGCATTGCCACCGAACTGGTTCGGGATGTCTTCCTCGACGCCATCGCCATCCAGATCCTGGTTTACCAGAATGTCGGATATACCTCGCGGCGTGTTCACTGTTTCTCGCGGCGCGCTCGCGCCATCGGCATAGAAAGGCTTCGTTAGTCGAATAAAGGGCTGATCGGCCGCGCCCCATGTGGGGTTATCGAGATTGTTACCCAGGCCGCTTGCGTCTCGCAGATCTTCCGAGGCGACAAGATCAAGCAGGAATTCTAGATCTTCCTGGGTGAGTTCGACAGCCATCCCAAAAATCCTTTACAAAAAAACAAAGTATTGGTTTCACCTGGCGAAGAAAAAATTGAATTTTCTTCGCCAGGTGAAGTTTGAGGCCTGATCAACTCAGAAATTGAAATCATCCGCTTGTAGATTGGCTGCGTTGATATTTTCCAACGTTATGGTGGATGTACCGAAAGCAGCCGAACTGATTACGGCATCGTCGCCGACCTGCTCGATGACCAGATTATCGAAGACGATGTTGAACGCGACAAGATCGATGATGTCCTGCCCGCCTCCAATATCGTCGAAGTCGAGGATCGTGTCCGCTCCGAAGTCAGAGGTGAACACAAAGATATCCGCCCCAGCGCCACCGGTCAGGAAATCATCGCCGATCCCGCCGTTGAGAGTATCCGCGCCAGCGCCGCCAAATAGATCATCGTCGCCCTCGCCGCCGAAAAGGGCATCAGCGCCACCGCCACCGTCGAGAAGATCATTGCCAGCGCCGCCATTCAGCGTATCCGCGCCAGCGCCGCCGAACAGCTCATCATCGCCGTCGCCACCAAACAGAATATCTGCGCCGGCGTCGCCATTGAGAATATCATTGCCAGCGCCGCCATCGAGCGTATCCGCACCTGCGCCGCCGAACAGCTCATCATCGCCGTCGCCACCGAAAAGAACGTCCGTCCCAGCATCACCGTTAAGGACATCGTTTCCGGCACCGCCATTAATCGTATCGTTGCCTGTACCGCCGATAACCGTATCGTCGCCGTCGCCAGCATCGACGAAATCGTTGCCGCGGCGGGCGTCGATCACGTCGGCTCCCGGAGTGCCTAGG
>CAYVJO010000450.1:0-2795 GCA_964451735.1 uncultured Hyphomicrobiaceae bacterium
CGTAACCTTGAAACGGTTAAAAAGATGCGTCTGCGTCTCATCCGGTCTTCTTCCTCGTCGCTGCCTGTGCCGGTCATGGCCGAGTTGGAGGAAACCTTCGGCGCGCCGGTGGTCGAATCATACGGCATGACGGAGGCCTCCCATCAGATGACGTCCAATCTGCTTCCTCCTGGTAAACGCAAGGCGGGGACGGTCGGCGTTGCCGCCGGGCCCGAAGTCGCGCTGATGGATGAGGACGGTGCCATTCTCGGCGAGGGCGGGCAGGGCGAAGTTGTCATTCGCGGGCCGAACGTCTTTTCCGGCTATGAGAACAATCCCGACGCTAATGCCTCGGCATTCCGGAATGGCTGGTTCCGCACCGGCGACCAGGGCACGTTCGACGCGGATGGCTATCTCACCATTACGGGTCGCCTGAAGGAGATCATCAATCGCGGTGGCGAGAAGGTCGCCCCGCGCGAGGTGGACGACGTCATTCAGGCGCATCCGGCGGTCGCCCAGGTCGTAACCTTCGCCATGCCTCATGCCAAACTTGGCGAAGAGGTAGCGGCGGCGGTTGTGCTGAAGGAGGGCCAGAGCGTGACCGAACATGAATTACGCGACTTTGCCGCCAGAACGCTCGCCGACTTCAAAGTTCCGCGCAAAATTCTGTTTCTCGACGAAATCCCCAAAGGTGCGACAGGCAAGCTTCAGCGTATCGGTCTTTCAGAAAAGCTTGGGCTGGGGGCGGGATCATGAGCCGGGTCTGCATTTATGGGGCAGGAGCCATAGGTGGCTATATGGGCGCTATGATGGCCCATGCCGGCATGGATGTTTCGCTCGTGGCGCGTGGTGCTCACCTCGCTGCCATCCGGGAGGGCGGTTTGCGGCTGCGCAAGCAGGGCGGCGAGGAGATCGTCACGCGTCCAAGAGCCGTCGAGCACCCCGACGAACTTGGACCGCAGGATTATGTGATCGTGACATTGAAGGCGCATTCGATCTCCAGTGTCATCGATGCGATGCAACCGCTGCTCGGCCCTCGAACAGCGGTGGTTTTCGGCGTCAACGGTGTGCCGTGGTGGTATTTCTACGGGCTTCCCGGGCCTTATGACAACAGGAGGCTCGAAACCGTCGATCCCCGCAACCGGATCTGGGAGGGCATCGGGCCGGAGCGCGCCATCGGTTGCGTCGTCTATCCCGCTGCTACAGTTCCAGAGCCAGGCGTGATCGATCTTATCGAGGGCGACCGCTTTTCGCTCGGCGAACCGACTGGGGAGCGCACCGAGCGTGTGCATACGCTCAGTCAGATGCTCATCAAAGCCGGACTGAAAGCGCCGGTGCGTCCGCGCTTGCGCGATGAAATCTGGGTCAAGCTGTGGGGCAATTGCTCGCTCAATCCGGTGAGTGCGCTAACCGGCGCGACGCTTGAACAGATGACGCGTGATGCGGAGGTGCGCGCCCTTCTCAGGGCCGTCATGCTCGAAGCGCAGTCCGTTGCCGAGGCGCTAGGCGTCACATTCGCAATCGATGTGGATAAGCGGCTCGCTGGCGCGGAGGCGGTCGGGGCGCATAAGACGTCGATGCTACAGGACCTCGAACGCAGCCGTCCGATGGAGATCGATGCGCTCGTCGCGGCCGTTCAAGAGCTTGGCCGTGTGACAGAAACGCCGACCCCCGCGCTTGACGGCGTCCTCGCTCTCGTCAAGTTGCGCGCCCGGCTTGCCGGCTGTTACGCCGGATAGGGAGGGGTTAAGCCGCTCAAATCGCACGTTCCATGAGGATGGATGGAATGTTCGCCCCACCTGCGAGCACAACGTTCTCAAAGCGCATGGTTTTGAACCCTGAGGCTGCATAGAACGCTTCTGCGTTAAGTGTTGAATAGCATTCAAGGCGTTCTACCCGATTTGCCCCTGCCTGCTGGATGCACCTTTGAAGCAACACGCGTCCGACGCCCTGTCCCGTATGATCAGGATGGACTGCGAAATGACGGATATGGGCGAGCCTGTCTTCGATGTTCCCAACGCCCGGACGCTCGAATGACCAGCCTCCGCACCCGATCAACTTTCCCGATATTTCGGCGAGATAATACGTACCTGACGATAGGAGGCGAGGATTGGGCCGTGTGACGATCGGGAGAACGGCCAACAGGGTCTCTTCCCTATAAGCGGCTGGCATCAGCTCGGAGTAAGAAGCGACAAGAAGCGTGGCGACGCAAGGCTCGTCCTCGGGCGTCGCGACACGCAAACAGACGGACGGATTGGTCAGGGCTTCAACTCCTGTATGACGGTGAACCCTTCAAAAACAGGACTTTCGAGATAGAGTGCACCGTTCTGTCCTGCGCCCTTATGCGCCTCCCGGAACGACTCGCTGCGCGTCCAGGCAGTAAAGTCATCCTGACTCGCCCATATGGTATGCGAAGAGTAAAGCGTATGGTCGTCTCTATCCGGTCCGCGCAAGAGATGAAAAGCGATGAAGCCGTTCTCCTTGGACAGATGACTGTCGCGGTTGAGCCAGACGGCTTCGAATTCCGTCTCCGAGCCTTTTTTGACGCGAAAACGGTTCATGGCGATGTACATGCGCGGGAGCCTCCTGCCTTGAGTATATGCGTTGTCCCATTTGAGATAAGCCATCCGTGCGATTGCGTGAAGATGTGTCAAGCGCGGTGGACGAAAAACGGCCCGAGAAGAGGCAGCAGCCATATAGCTCACGCGAATATAATCTCGGTACCAGTGGAGCGAATTTGACATTTGAGTCCCGCTTGCCGCAGACGCATCATTCAAATATCAAATTCAAAAGCTCCAATAGAAACAGATGCTTAG
>CAYVJO010000451.1:0-335 GCA_964451735.1 uncultured Hyphomicrobiaceae bacterium
CTACCAAAACCCCCGGTCCGTTCTTCGGAGGGCGTCGTCTGAACTTCCGCACCCCAGGATTCGCTTACATCGTTACGGGAGACGTTTCGCTTTTGGCCTCCGCCAGTTGCTGCGCGAGGTGGTTGGGACGCAGCTTCCGCAACTTTGTCGCTATCGCTAGCCACACCAAGTTTTGCAAGGATGCGGTCTCGCCCCTGCTCCGCTTTCCCCTTGTCTGCCGATGAAAGCCCCTGCATCCACAATGCCTGATTGTAGTCCGCGAGCGCGTAAGCATATTTTGCGATTTTTTCCTGAGCCTGGCCGTATTTGTTGGGTTTTTGGGCGCTTTTATATTT
>CAYVJO010000451.1:345-2795 GCA_964451735.1 uncultured Hyphomicrobiaceae bacterium
CCTGGCCGCGCATCAGAAGCGCCTTGGCCGCAATATCGGACGATATTGAGCCCGATTTCAGGGTTTCATTGATCTTTTCGATGGCTTTTGCCGGTTGGCCTTGGTCCAGAAGCTTACTCGCCTGGGTCAGAGAGGAAATGGCATTATCTGCGTGAGCTGATTCAAAGCAGCATATGTGCGCCAAGAGCGCAGCCGTCACCGCAAAAACTTTACAAAATGACCCAAACATCCCGGACGAACTCTTACGCAAATACAACCGGATTTCAACCCATTAACGCATGATTTGAAACATGGAAACACGACAAGGAACTAATCCGGCCCTTAATTTTAATCGCACTGGAGCAAGGCGAAAATCAGACCAAATACTGAACGGCCAGCAGAATTGGCGATTATTCCACCGTCACAGACTTGGCAAGGTTTCGTGGCTGATCAACATCCGTACCAAGATGAACCGCCGTATGGTAGGCCAGCAGTTGCACCGGAAGAGCATAAAGGATTGGCGAGGCAAAATTCTGAGCATTGGGCATTCGCACATGCGCGGCGAGCGCGGCACCCGGTTCGCCCGCATCCTCGCTGGTGATGAGGACAATGCGACCGCCCCGCGCTGCGACCTCTTGCATATTGGAGACGGTTTTGTCGTAAAGTGCGTCCCGTGGCGCAACCACGATCACTGGCAGATGTTCGTCGATCAATGCGATGGGCCCGTGTTTCAATTCGCCCGATGCATAGCCTTCCGCATGTATGTAGGAAATTTCTTTCAGCTTCAGAGCTCCCTCGAGCGCCAGCGGGTAGTAGATACCGCGCCCCAGATAGAGAACGTCGCTCGCTTGCGACAACACATGGGCCAGTTTTTCAAACTCCTCTTCCCGGCGCAGAACATCATTCATCAGGCGCGGCAATTCGATGAGACCGCCGACACAGTCAGAAGCTTCGCGTGCGCCAAGTACGCCCCGCGCGCGCCCCGCGGCAATCGCGAGGCAGGCAAGAACAGTGAGCTGGCTGGTGAAGGCCTTCGTCGATGCGACACCAATTTCCGGGCCCGCAAGCGTTGGCATTATGGCGTCGGACTCGCGCGCAATGCTCGAATGGGCAACATTCACAATCGAGAGGATCTTTTGCTTTTGCGCGCGGCAGTAGCGCAGCCCTGCCAGTGTATCGGCCGTTTCGCCCGATTGGGAGATAAACAGAGCGAGGCCATTGTCAGGCAGCGGCGCCTCCCGATAGCGGAATTCCGAAGCGATATCGATCTCTACCGGCAGGCGTGCGTAGCGCTCGAACCAGTATTTTGCCACGAGACCTGCGTAAAAAGCCGTGCCACAGGCAGTGATTGTGAGGCGCGACAACCCCGCGAAGTCGATATCCACATCAGCTGGCAAGGAAACCTGCCTTTCGGCGAAATGCACATAATGGCCCAACGTACGGCTGATGACGTCGGGCTGCTCATGGATTTCCTTGGCCATGAAATGCCGATGGCTGCCCTTGTCAGCCAACAGTGCGCTAACTTGCGTGACATGTATGGCACGATCGGACTCAATGCCATTCTCATCAATGATCATCGCCCCAGAGCGCGTTAGGATCGCCGTGTCGCCCTCTTCGAGATAAGCCACGCGGTCTGTGAAAGGCGCAAGCGCCATGGCGTCGGAGCCGATGAACATCTCTCCTACTCCATAGCCGATGGCGAGCGGACTTCCGCGCCGCGCGCCGATCAGCAAATCCTCCTCACCGGCAAAAAGAATTGCTAAAGCGAACGCGCCTTCCAGCTTTTTAAGGCTGTCCGTCACAGCCGCCCCCGGGCTTGCGCCGTCCTCGATCCGCCGGCTGATCAAATGTACGACGGCCTCGGTGTCAGTATCGGTTTCAAAGCTGACGCCATCCGCTTCAAGTTCGCGGCGCAGCTGGTTGAAATTCTCGATTATGCCATTGTGAACCACTGAGACTCGGGAGGTCATATGCGGGTGCGCGTTGCGCTCGACTGGCGCACCATGTGTCGCCCAGCGCGTATGACCTATGCCGCTTATCCCGGCAAGCGGCTCGCCGGCGAGGCGTTTTTCCAGATTGCGCAGCTTGCCCTCGGCGCGTCGGCGGATAAGGACACCCTTTTCAAGTGTGGATATCCCGGCCGAATCGTAGCCCCGATATTCGAGCCGCCGCAGGGCGTCAATCAGGCGATCCGCAACCGGTGCCTTACCCAATATGCCTATGATGCCGCACATGTCGCCTCCTTAGGACTGTCTCCGCCAGCGCGTCAACACGCCTTGCGCGGCATAGCGTTTTAACCTTGTTCTTGACACCCGGCCAAATCAAAGCCGGTTACGAACTGTTTCAAACCAGACCCGGTTGGTGCGCGCAGATTATGCTTTCTTGCGCGAGGCGCGTCTGCGTGCGGCCCAGCCGGGATTCTGCTTTTGCTCGCTGCGGGACATTGCGAGCGCATCCGGTTCAACATCGCG
>CAYVJO010000452.1:0-214 GCA_964451735.1 uncultured Hyphomicrobiaceae bacterium
TTCGAGAAGAGCCCTCCAGACATAATGATGACCAAAAAACGTCCAAATCCCGTCCGTTTCATTCCCGTCCCGCCGCTTGCGAAACGGAAAACGGTGGGCCGCCCGCTTATGGCGCACTTGATCTCGGCACGAATAATTGCCGGCTTCTGGTTGCACGGCCGTCGCGGCGGGGTTTTCAAGTCATAGACGCCTTTTCCCGAATCATCCGGCTTGG
>CAYVJO010000452.1:224-2793 GCA_964451735.1 uncultured Hyphomicrobiaceae bacterium
GCGATCGAGCGGACGCTGGACGCACTTAAAGTGTGTTCGGACAAGATGCGCCGCCGAAATGTCCACCGCTCCCGGCTTATCGCGACTGAAGCCTGTAGGATCGCGGAGAACGGTGACGATTTCGTCCGCCGCGTGTTTGATGAGATCGGCTTGAGCATCGAGGTCATCAGCCGGGAAACCGAGGCTCGCCTTGCGGTTGCGGGCTGTGCAACGCTGCTCGACCGGAGTTGCGACTGGGCGCTGGTTTTCGACATTGGCGGCGGTTCGACCGAACTCATCTGGGTCGATCTGCGTCGCCTCGGATATATCAAGAAGCACACGCTTTTGGACCGCAAGAAAATCCAGGGCGCGATCGCGGCCTGGACCTCGTTGCCGGTTGGCGTCGTCACGCTCGCGGAGCAGTTCGGCGGGCGATTGGTCGATCCTGCAATTTTCGAGGCGATGGTCGATCACGTCACAATCAAGTTGGGCCCATTCGAGGCGCGTTATGGGCTCGATGGGCGCGTCGCACTTGAACGCGCCCATCTTCTTGGAACTTCGGGTACGGTCACGACGATCGCAGGCGTTCATCTCAAATTGCCCACCTATATTCGAAATCGCGTTGATGGCTGCTGGCTGAGCGATGACGAAGTGCGCAGCGTCAGCGGTCATCTTCTGACGCTGTCATATCATGACCGGGCCGCACAGCCTTGCATCGGTCCCGACCGCGCCGAACTCGTTCTTGCTGGCTGCGCGATCCTTGAAGCAATCATGCGCTTATGGCCCTGCCGGCGCTTGCGCGTGGCAGATCGCGGGTTGCGCGAGGGAATACTTATGAGCCTGATGGCCGAAGACGCGCGCAGCAAAAACAATAGCTCTTGACGTCCCTCATCGGCATTGATCCGAATTCCGGGGCAAGGTTCTCCTTCGTGTTTCGATGTGGAAAGGATCACGAGCAGCTTTCAAGAGCCCGAAAAAAATTCCTGTCTCGGAATTGAATTTTAGCTAGCGAATTCAAAGACTACAGGCGACTTTTCGGGCCGCCATCGAGCATATGACCCAATTCCGGCGAGGCTGCCGATGTACAATCTTGTCGTCCTTTTCCTGGAACCATATATGATTATTGATATGTAACAGCTTTTTAAAATTCCGTTTGCCACAATAACGCACTGAGTTTCTTATCAACTATAGCTCCTGAAGCATATAAACTCTTAATGCCTGCTACCACCTTAATGTGTATTTTTGTATCGCCAATTATGGCGGGAAGCCGAAAAAATGTCTTTGCTGACAGACCTATTCCCGGCAGCCGAAACAAGCTGGGTAACATTTGCTTACGCCTTAGCGGTTGCCGGTGGTGCAGGGATGCTCGCCGGCCTCATGTACCGTGCTGCAGCTCTTGCGAGCCTATCTTTCGCGTGTGTGGCCGCAAGTGTCGTTATAGGCCTGAGCCAGAACTGGTCTTACCTCAGCATGCTATTTTTCATTGCCGTTCTGCTGATAATTCTCCAGATTGGCTATTTGATGGGCGCTGCAATCGCGGTTCGCAGGTCTCGAAAAAAAATCGTGGAAGAAGACGCGCCGATTGCAGATACCGTCCCCGAACGCGATACCGTCAATTAGGCTGCTATCCGCAAGTGTAATTCCCGTTTAAGTGTGCGGCGGTTTTTTGCGGATTACGCTCTCATTCGACTGCCAGGCGCGGGCGACCAGGGGATTTCGATCTCCTTGCCATCCGCGCTTAACCGCAAGGACTCGATCTCGAAAACCTGTCTGAGCAGGTCTGGCGTCAGCGTCGCTGCCGGCGTGCCAAGTCCTGCAATTCCGTTTTCCGCAACGACAAGAACCCTGTCAGCATAGCGGGCCGCCAGCAACAAGTCGTGGCTGACGCCAATCACGAGCCGGCCTGTTCTCGCTTGCGCCGAAAGAATGCTCATCACAGCGAGCTGATGCGCGGGGTCGAGCGCCGCGACGGGCTCATCGGCAAGTAGCACTGGTGTATCAGCGGCCAAGGCACGCGCAAGCATGATCCGAGCGCGTTCGCCGCCGGATAACTCCGTTATGGGCCGGTCCGCAAACTCGGAGGCGTCAACGGAGCGCAGCGCGCTCTCGACCGCTTCGTCGTCTTCACGGCTCAATCTGGCGAGCGAGGAAGCAAAAGGCGCGCGGCCGATGGAGACAACGTCGCGCGCTTTCAGCGGCCAAGCGCAGACGTGCCCTTGCGGCAGGTAAGCAAGGAGTTTGGCTCTCTCGCGAAGGCGCATCATCGATATAGATTTTTCGTCCCAGTCGAGCCCTCCAGCGTGGTTGACCAGACCGGCGATCGCCTTGAGCAGGGTCGTCTTGCCCGCCCCATTCGGACCGACAACCACCAGAAATTCACCCCGATACGCCTCGAACGATGCCTCCCGAAGCGCGCAGCGGCCGCCCAGCGTTACGCTCAGCGCTTTCACAGAGAGCGTCATGACGATCCCCCGGAACTTTGCAGAAGGTCGCGTCCACGCTGTTTCAATACGAGCCAGATAAAGAATGGCGCCCCGATGAGTGCTGTCAGAACGCCGATCCGGATCTCGCCGGAGGAAGGAATGAGGCG
>CAYVJO010000453.1:0-2792 GCA_964451735.1 uncultured Hyphomicrobiaceae bacterium
CGCCATATGCAGATTTCGGCGTCAATGAGGGCGGTTTCGAGCGTCGGCGGTTATGTGAGATAACAACTTCAGCGCATCGCTCGTTGAGTTTTTCCAGGATCCAATTCGGAGTCGAAAGCCTTGTCAGCGATCAGGCCTTCGAAATTGGCGCCTTCGGCCAGCGCTTCAACACCCACGCTGTCGAAGCGCTGGCCCGGCAACAACTCGAAGCGCAACAAATTGCCTAAAGCATCGGTGCGGGCGAGAATCTTGACCGTCATCCCGCCTTTCGACTTGCCTGTGGCCTGGCCATGGAAGCGAACGTTTTTCGTGCGCGATAAGCGCTCACGCGGTGAACCTTCACGATCGTTGCGTCAGCTATGGCGTGTCCATGCCGGGATCGTCCGCAACGGCGTCAAATATTCGTTTGAAAACATCAGCTTTGACCCAATGGCGGAACCGTTTGAACACGGTGTTTCAGCGGCCAAAATGGTTCCAGTGGCCGAAAGACCCGGGCAGATCACGCCATGGGCTCCCGGTTCGCACGATCCAAAGAACCGCTTCGACGAACAACCGCAGTTATTCAAGCCGATTTGCAACAGCCTGCTGCAGCATAATCCGATAAGGTGGACGTCATTTTTCGGAAAAATCAAGCTTGAAACAAACAGATGCAGATCAGGATTGTTTCCATATGAAATGATCCTGATCTGGTCAACGCGCCTGGAGTCAGCTGAAAATAATTACCCCTATGTCCTGCACCGAACAAGCTAAGCCTCTTTCCCTGACACTCCTGGCCGGGACGGCTGGAGCGCTGCTCTTTGAGGCGTTGCATTTCCCCGCCGCCTGGCTGACAGGCAGCATGCTGGCCGTCAGCATCCTCGTCCTGGCAAAGGCACCGTTGGGCATGCCGGAGGGCTTGCGTCCGATCGTGTTTCTTCTGCTTGGCGTCTCGATCGGCTCGGGATTCGACGCCGACTTCATCGCCGGCATTTCGAAATGGCCGATCAGCCTTGCAACACTTGCCGCGACTGTCGCCGCTGTGATCGCTGCTTCCGCCCTTTTTCTGACCGCCAAAGCGAAATGGAGCCGCTCGACCGCATTTTTTGCATCGATCCCGGGCGCCCTGTCCTATGTCATGATTATGTCCTTGCGCAGCACAGCCGATACGCGGCTCGTCATTCTAGCGCAGATGCTGCGCCTGACAGCGCTCTTATTGGTTCTGCCATTCCTTGTGACCGCGTCGGTGGACTCTGTGCCAATCAAAGCGGCGGCAATGAGTGGTTATCCTGGCGTAATCGTAGAAATCCTGGCCGGCGGCGTATTGGGCTACCTTTTGGACAGGTTTAAATTCCCAGGGGGAATGCTGTTCGGGGGCATGCTATCAGGAGCGGCTTTTCACGTTTCGGGAACCTTATCCGGGCAAATGCCGCCGGCAATTCTGATCCCCTGTCAGATGCTGTTGGGTTGTTTCATCGGACTGCGTTTTGCCGGCTCGGAGCTGGTATTCTTAAAAAAAGCGATCGCGCCTTCGCTTGGGGCGTTCGTCATTGCACTGGCCATATCCGGTGCAGCGGCCATTTTCGTAGCTTGGTCCTTACACCTGCCGCTTGGGCAGGTAATGGTCGCCTTCGCGCCGGGCGGCCTTGAGGTTATGGTCATCCTCGCATTCATACTCGGCCTCGATCCGGCTTTCGTCGCCGTGCATCAGCTCGCCCGTTTTCTGGGTCTAGCCTTGCTCCTCCCGCTAATGACGAAACTCTGTCTTCCGAAAAAGCCTTCGGGCTGAATGGCACAAAAGACACAATCAAAAAGAGAGCTTGCCGCTTATAAACAATCTATAATTGCGAATCGAAGATCATCCAGTCACACTACCGTCCATGCAGAGACTGGAGATCGGATGTGCTTAACCTCACCGATGTGGAACGACGGATTCTCATCAACCAGTCGCGCATTCTTGCTGCCCTCTATCCTCTTGAAGCGCCGGAATTCGAACGTACTATCAAGATTCTATCCGAAGGCTTTCAAGAGGGCTATCCCGAGATCGTCATGAAGGGTCTGAAGAGTTCCTTCATGAAAGAGGAAATGAATTTCGTTTATCAAGTGCTGGAAATGTATGACTGGCTCCAGAAATCCTATTATGCGCTAACACTTGAGCAGAAGCTTCAATTGAAGGAACAAACGCTCGTATTTCCGGGGTTCTGCCCTGAGACAGAATCGAGCCATGTCGCTTACGCAACTTTCTTACTGGAAAATCTGGACCGTTTCTCCTACGTGGAAGTCAGAAAACCCCTGACGGCTACGCAGCCCATGCGCGAAATCTACCGCGAAATGCTCAAAGGACTGGCGGATTTCGGAGGGGATTTCCTGACCGCCTCCCAGCTCAAGGCCATCATCGAATATATTTCGGTGATAAAATCCTCATCGGTCGAAGTTCAAAGAACAGAACGCAAGGTCGCCTAGAGCATAATCTGTTCCGATGGACTCAGAACGGGGCTCTAACTTACTGTATTGAGGTAATCTTTTGACCTGCGCCCCTCGGGTCCCTCATTCATATTGAGAGTCCAGCCCTTTCATAGTGCATTGTGGTTGGGGTGGCGAGCGCGCCGGGAGCGATGCCCCTCACGAGTTCGAGCGACTGGCGCGCTGCGGGCGTCAGCCCGCCCAGTGATGAGTGAGGCCGGTGGTGGTTGTAGTCGTGCCGCCAGCGGGCGAGCACGCGCCGGGCGTGAGCCAGGCTGTCGAAGACTTCCTCGTTGAGGCGTTCGGCGCGCAGCGCTTCTTCGAGGAAATCGGCATAAGAAGCGTTCTTGCGC
>CAYVJO010000454.1:0-2792 GCA_964451735.1 uncultured Hyphomicrobiaceae bacterium
GATATCGGCGTCTTCCGCATTCCGCCAGAACTGCCAATAGCCGTAAGGGCTAAGCTGATCGGCATTGAGCCAAACAGCCCCTTGCGCGGTCTTGCCCATCTTAGCGCCCGACGATGTCATAAGCAGCGGTGTCGTCAGCCCGAAAAGCTCCGCGCTCTCGACACGCCTGCCCAATTCGACGCCATTGACGATATTGCCCCATTGATCGGAGCCGCCCATTTGCAGCCGGCAGCCATAACGGCGGTAGAGTTCGACGAAATCGTAAGCTTGCAGAAGCATGTAGTTGAATTCGAGGAAGCTCAATGGCTGCTCGCGCTCCAGACGGAGTTTCACGCTGTCGAAGGTAAGCATCCTGTTGATAGTGAAATGCGGGCCGTAATCCCTCAGGAATTCGATGTAATTCAGCCGGCTCAGCCAATCGTCATTATCCGCCATTTGCGCATCTTGCGGTCCATCTCCGAAAGTCAGAAAACGCTGAAAAACCTTACGGATGCCTTGTTTGTTTGCAGCGATCTGCTCTTGCGAAAGCATCCTGCGGCTTTCATCCTTGCCGGAGGGATCGCCGACCTTTGTCGTGCCGCCGCCCATCAAGGCGATCGGCTTATGGCCAGCCTGTTGCAAGCGCCGCAACATCATGATGCTGAACAGGTGCCCGACATGCAGGCTGGGGGCGGTGCAATCGAAACCGATATAGGCAGTGACCGGCTCGCGCGCCGCCAATGCATCCAGACCGGCCATGTCGGTGCATTGGTGAATATACCCCCGGGCTTCAAGCGTCTTAAGGAAATCGGATTTCAATTCAGTCATAACTATCGGCTTTCAGCTCAAATTATCTGGGGAGCGTGATGTTTTGTCGTATATCGTATATAGATAGCCAACAAAGCATCTATACTAGAACTTCGTTCAGTCAACGCCGGCACGGGGCAGAGTGACCGCTGGCAAGCTCTATAACAGTTTCAAAGTTGAGTTGCACGGCTTAGCGAGTAGGATATGAAAGCGCTTGGATTGATGAGTGGCACGTCAATGGACGGCGTTGATGTCGCCCTGATCGAAACGGATGGCGAACGGATCCAATCCTTCGGTCCCGCAGGTATGTGGGAGTATAGCGACGATGAAAAAAACCTTCTCCGGCAAGCCCTGTCCGAAGCGTCAACGCTTCGCGGCCGCCTAGAAAGGCCTGGCATCCTCGCCGAAGCCGAAATCCTCGTGACCGACATTCATGCCCAAGTCGTCGAGGCCTTTCTCGGTGAGCATGGGCTCAACTACCAGGACGTCGATGTCATCGGCTTTCACGGGCAAACCGTTCTGCACCAGCCTGATGATGGTTTGACCGTGCAGCTTGGCGACGGAGATTTGCTAGCGGATCGAACGGGCCGACCCGTCGTATATGATTTCCGCGCCGCAGATATGGAGGCGGGAGGTCAAGGCGCGCCATTTGCCCCGGTTTTTCATCGGGCGCTGGTGCAATCCTCCGACCTGCCGTACCCGGCGGCTGTCGTCAATCTGGGCGGGATCGCCAATATCACCTATGCCGGCGAGGACGGACAGCTCCTTGCCTTCGACACTGGCCCGGCCAATGCCATGATCGACGATTGGATGCTTAAAATGACCGGAAACCCGCGCGACGAGAATGGGTGGTTGGCGGCAACCGGGCGCGCGGATGGCGCAAGGCTAGAAGCGCTGCTGTCAGATCCGTATTTCTTGCGCAAACCGCCCAAGTCGCTCGACCGGAACGCCTTCTCGATCTCCGCGGTCGAGGGACTATCTACCGCCGATGGCGCTGCCACGCTAACCGCTTTCACCGTTGCTTCGCTGGTTTGCAGCCTCGCCCATCTCCCCGCAACCCCGAAGATTTTCGTCCTGTGCGGTGGCGGCGCGCACAATGCAACGCTTGTTGGATCTTTGCGAAAGCTGCTGCCGGGCCGCGTGGAGTTAGCGGATGCGATCGGATGGAACGCTGATGCCATCGAAGCGCAGGCTTTCGCCTTTATGGCTGTGCGCTCAATTCAGGAGTTGCCCATATCCTTCCCGGGGACGACGGGCGTCGCCGAGCCTCTTACAGGCGGCGTACTCGCACTGCCTGCCCGTGTTCCGCCCGAGGCTAAAGCAGTCCATTCACCGGCTGCATCTTAAAATGGCCTTCGCGCGCTTCGGTCAAACGAGCATTCAGCCTGAACGGTTTACACCCAGATTTCCATGCGCAAGCCTTTCGGGTCGATCATGGGATCGCCATTGGGGAAACGCCGTGCCTTGCCTCGGTCGAAGCGCCACGCGACCCAGGCGCAAGCGCATGCATCGAGAAAATCGTCCTCGCCGGCGTCTTTGGGGCGGAAACGATGCTTATCTAAAAACGAAGCTGGATAGCCCGCCTCAATGAGCAACTTACGGCGCAGGTCAAGCCCCGGCCCATGGCTGCGCGACTTCAGCTTTTTCGGCTCACTCAAGGGCCTTTCCCCATTCATCGCCCAGAATGCTCCTTCCGGGTGACATTCTACGATCCGGCTTTGCATCGCCGGCGTCATGAGTGCATCGACTTCGCGAATTTTTGGAAAAATATGAAAACATTGCTTGGAGACCATGCGTGGAGGATCAGACGCCGTGAGCGCCTTCTCGCAAGCCGCCCGGTAATCGGTCTCGGCGAGCGCGGCCCGCGCCGGGACAGCGAAGACCGAAGATTGCCGGCCGCCAAGTCTGGAGCGCAGCGCCTTGTCGCACAAGCGTCCGCCCCCCACCGCGACCTCAGGAATGCCTATCGGCATATCGACGGCAATCCGGCTGATATCGGCTGCATC
>CAYVJO010000455.1:0-2791 GCA_964451735.1 uncultured Hyphomicrobiaceae bacterium
GCAGCGTCATTGACGCTGCCTGCAACGGCTTTGCGTGCGCTCACCAGCTCCTGAAGTTGCTGTGCTATTGGATAAATCGCACTGTAGCTGAGAAAACGCAACCGTCGAAGCGCCTCCGTAATGTGACCGCTTTGCGTTGCGTCCGCGCTCTCGAACAAATCCTCGATAAGCTCCATGAAAGCTGTTGCGACAAGGTCCTGAAAACGATCCGCTTCGGCAGGGTTGATTTCTTTGGCGTGAGCGCGTGCGTCCCAATAATGATCGAGATCGAGACTTGTCATCTTGCTTAGCGGCATGATCGAGGGCGGCGGCAGACTACCGGACTGAATCCCGAAGCGAAGAACGTCATCTAGATCTGGCAAGGCAGCCTTCACGGTATTGCGCAGGAAGCTTTCAGCTTCTTGCTGCCTTAGTAGAAATTGCTTCGATATTTCGGTGATGTATTTATAAAAATCTTCAGCCAACTGCGAACGGAGCTTGAACATCTGCTCTTGAAACTCGCTGCGGAAGAGCGTGAATGACCCATATTGAATCAACTTTTCGCGCTGCTGTTCAGCAAAGTTATGAACCGTGTAAATCATGAAACGGCGCAGGCGGCCGATCTCATTTTGCGTCATTTCAGTGAAGTCCTGCTCGCAATGAGCGAGGGTCGTCTCGACTTCCGAAAGAAGATATTCCAGCTTTTCAAGGCTCTTGCTGGCCTTGCCACGCAGCCAGCCTTCGCCGTGTTCGTCACCCTGGAGCGCCTTGACACCATACCGCGTTGAAATGGCGGTGTTCTCAGCGATCGCGCCGAGTGTGGAGGTGATCGGCAAAAGCCGCTCCGACGTCACGGAATGACCGATAAGCCTTGAGATCGCGGAAACGATGGCCGGTATGCCAGAGGTCCGGTAAAGCATCTTCTCGGTTTTCTCCCGGCTCCAATCTGCCCGGGGCGTCTCGAAATCTGGCTCGCCTCGCCGCGCCATTTCTGTGACGTAATCGGCAAATGACGATCTCAGGATGCCGTCGAGTTCCTCGCGATCTCCGCTCAGCGCAACGTTTCCCCAATGCGCACTTGCAAGGATAACGGGGATGTCCGCGTAAGGGAATTCGCGTTTAAGGTTAGCACGGACGTGATCCGCCAGCCTATTCGCCTCACCCCGGCCGACATCGACGAGGTCGATACGGTTGACCACGGCTATGATGCGGTCCTTCTGCAAGCCCTTCAACATACGCAGGAGGGCGAGATCGCTTTTCGACAGCGGCTGCTGCGCTGTTAGAACCACAAGGTAGATATCCGCCTCACCAAGATTGCCGTGGGTGATTTCATCGCGCACCAGAAACGGGTCGTTGACTCCCGGCGTGTCAATGATCACGGAGGGATAGCCGAGCGGCTGGCCTTCGAGATACACCTCCGCCTTCTTGGTGATGTCTGAATAATGGCGCCGTTCGCCGCTCTCGCCAGCCTCATCGTCGTAATCGCCAGCGCTGACATACCTTTCCAGCAGTCCGTCGGTGACGGATGAAAACAAGTGATGCTTGCCAAGTAGTGACTGATATTGGGAGCCAAGCCGAAGCTGTGCGCGCTGGCGCAGTTCTTCGAGGGGGGCCGCGAGCTGCTCGGCGTTAAGAGCGGCGTGCCGATCCGTCATGGCAGCAGCCCGTCCCCCAGCCATTATGCGGTCCCACTCTTCATCGCTGAAAAATTGAAATAGAGCGGTGTTGTTGCGCTCTGCCGGAGCGCCGAAATAAAGCTTGGTGATAACCGCAGTTGAGGGATTTATGTCCGTTGGCAAAAGGTCTGGACGGCGAATGAGCGCATTGATCAAGGAGCTTTTGCCAGCTTTGATCTGGCCGATCACAGCGATCCTGCAACTATGGGCTTCAAGGTCGCTTTGCAGGGAACTCACGAAAGTGCCCACGCGGCTGTGTATCGTCTCGTGCAGTTCCTCGCCAAGCTCCATCACACGCCGCTTGATGTCGCCTAGCCGGGAGGTGATGCGCGCATCCACGAGGCTTGCGAAAGGCTCTGGAGATGCCTTCATTGCGTGCTCCGTGACTGTGGGAATGCACGCGCCATCAGTGTTGCCTTCTGCTCGACCGCGCTGGCAGTGATAATGGTATCGGCAACATAATCAGGCATTGGCCTGCCAACCCCGTGATAGACAAAAAACGCCGTTCATCCATTAAAATTGAATGAAAATGTAACGTCTTACTATTGTTCCGCGTGTTATAGCACGTTTAGCAGCTAAATGAACGCTGGACAGTCCAAACTTGTAAAGTTGAATGCAGATTCGCGCATATTTCAATAGCGCGATCGGACGGAGCGCAATAATCGCAAAAATATATTCGAAAAGGTTGGTATGGGCGAGAAGCCGTGATGGAAAATCTCTTTAACTGGCTATGGATCATCCGCTGTTTTTCGCGCTTCAACCGCTTCTGGCTGAGCGGTATCGGGCCTTGCAGCGTGCGAACGCGATACGCGCCATTGAGCGGTCTGAAGGTACGCGGGTCATTACGATGATCCATCGCTAGTGCACTGACACAGACAGAAGATTCACATTTTGGGCGAAGTGTTCCATGCTGGTTGCATAACACACACTGTCAGTCTCATTCTCTCCGCTTACGACCGATCGCAACTGGCGGCGGTCATCGACGATCGCAACCGTTCGCAAAAGCATGTTCAGCGGGCACGCATCGTTCTTTATTCCGCAGACCGGCTGACAGTCCTTGATGTCGCGCGGCGCAGCGGTGTTAGAGCGTTTTCGGTTTAATCCGGCTCATATCCGGCTGCAGCGAAGAAGTTGGC
>CAYVJO010000456.1:0-2784 GCA_964451735.1 uncultured Hyphomicrobiaceae bacterium
GCGTGTCGGGATCGGGCGGAGTTAACCCTCCAAGATAAACGATCCGGCGCACGCCCGAATGCGCCGCTGCGGCGGCGAAGTTCTCGGCTGCTTGCCGGTCGAGCTCTGGAAAAGCATCGCCAGCAGCCATCGAATGAACGAGATAATAGGCTGTATCAACGCCGCAGAGAGCCGGGCCGAGGCTCGCGGGATCAAGCGCATCGGCCTGGACAATCTCGACGTCCGTCCAGCCTTCGGCTTCCAGCGCCGCGCGCTCGCGCGCCACCGCGCGGACCTTGAAGCCTGCCTTGGCGAGGGCAGGCGTGAGATGGCGGCCGATATAGCCGCTAGCGCCAAAAACCAGAACCGGCTTCGCATTCATAGATGGCATTTATGCATCCATCGAGCGCAGGCGCAACGGAGAGACCGATTATGCAGGTTTCGGAACATCGGTAATCCGGGTCACGGCGTCGGGATGAGAACCACCCAATATCGGCACGTTATCGGTCATGGATATCTCCAACTCCCAGATGAGCCAAACATACCTGCTCCAGTGGTACTGCTTTTTGAGCAGCCTGCGAATGGCGGCTTCCTGCTTGATGAAGATCAATTCGGATATCGATTTTTTGCTGTAATCTTCTTTCTATTGTTATCGATTGAAGTGTGAGGGAAGCTAGCTAGTCGAAGAGTTTGGACCCTTTACTATCAGTCCGAGCAAGACGCTGCGTCGCGATCCCCCACTGAGATTTGTATCCGTCACGCCACTGGAAGGATCACGTAACCCCGCATGAGATTCTCAGAATATGTCAAATTCCGGAAGGAGCGCTTTGGCGGCGTTCTTTTTGAGACCCGCAACGAAAAAGTCTTCGCCTTGAACATGACGGCGGCGGCTGTGGCCAGTGAAGTCGGCGCTGGAACCCCGCGTGAGGAGATTTCGGCACGTTTGAAATCGCTTTTCCCAGATGACGATCCAGCCCGGGTCGAGGCCGAGGCAATCGCTTTTATTCAAGAACTTTTGGATAAAGGCCTGGCAGAGGACGTTTGAGCCTATGGATCGATCGAACAGCCACCCCAATGCCGCCGGAGCAATGAACGGTAACGGACTTCGCGCGACAGTACCACAGCTCACAACTCCGGGGATGACGACCGCCGGTTCGCTCGGGGCGCCGCTGTATATTGCCTGGCAGCTGACCAATGAATGTAACTTCGCTTGCCTGCATTGCATCGAGGAAAGCGGACCAGGCAAGGCGTTCAAGGACGAGCTTGACGACGAGCAGGTCATGGATGTAATGCGCCAGGCCGTGGATCTTGACGTACCCTACATCTCTCTTTCCGGCGGCGAGCCGATGCTGCATGCGAAATTCTTCGATCTGGTGGAGTATGCCGCCTCGCGTGGCGCGCAAATCAAGGTTGAAACCAACGGCCAGTTTCTTACGCCTGAGGCCTCGCGGCGTCTCAAGGATGCGCGGGTGAAGTCGGTGCAAGTCAGCCTTGACGGAGCAACGCGCGAAACCTTCAACAAGATGCGGGTTAGAGGCGAATTCACCCAGGTCATGCAAGGCATCCGCAATCTGGCCGCCGTCGGGGTTCCGCTGGAAATCAACTATTCGCCGACCAAGTTCAACACGCATGAAATCGGCATGGCCGTCGATATCGCCTATGACCTGGGTGCGCACGCCTTTTATACCGGCAGGACGATGTATACCGGCACTGCTGTCAAGACCTGGCATCTGCTTTGTCCCTCGGATGAGCAGTATGAAGCATATTTCCGCGTGCTGCATGACAAGCGGGACGAATATACAGGCCGGATGCGGATTCATTTACATGAGATGGGCCTGCTTCAGGAAATGCGCGAACGGCTCGAAAGCCCGGCGGCTCTGCTGATCGTGCTGCCGAATGGTCTGGTCAAGCTCATCAATGCGCTTCCCTTTATATGCGGGGATCTGCGCAAGCAGAGTTTTCAAGAGGTGTGGGCGCATTTCCAGCGCGCTTGGCAGGACCCGCTTGTTGCGCAATTCGTGCACGCTCTCGAAACCGATCCGACGAAGACCGCCTCCCTACACAAATGGGTGTATGTGTGACACTCGGCGCGCCACATGCAACAATCACTAGCGGGCCTTTCGCTTGGGCCGCATGGCTATCCAGTTTCGTGCGCTATCGGTTTTTTCTCTATGCCGGCCTCTTGCCCTATATCATGGGCGCGGCCTGGGCCGATGCGATGCTCGATGTCTTCCGGCCCGAGATGTTCTGGATCGGACTTGGCGGAGTCTTGCTGTCCGTCATTGGCGTTGAAACATTCAATGAGTATTTCGATAGCCGCATGGGCACCGACCGTGTGTTCGATCCGAGCGATGCGCCGCCCATGTCCATCGCCGTTCTGTGGCTCGGCGTCGCCGCATTCACGGCAGCCCTCGCAGTCGGCGTACAACTGGCTTTCGAGGCAGGTTGGCCGATTTTGCTTTATGCGGGCCTTGGCGGACTTGCCGCGGTATTTTACGTTGCTCCACCGATCCGCTGGGCCTATCGCGGCCTTGGCGAAACCGTTATCGCCCTATCCTACGGCCCGCTGATGGTGCTGGGCAGCGTCTATCTGCACGACCAAAGTCTGCGTCTTGGCGTCATCGGTCCCGCCTTCGCCGCCTCGCTGGTGCCCGGATTTCTGATCATGGCGCTCGCCGTCACGAACGCTATTCCCGACTTCCATCAGGATCGTCTCGTCGGAAAGCGCAACCTTGTGGTGCGTTTGGGTCGCGAAAATGCGGTTTGGCTCTATAACGGCCTTGCTGTGCTGGCCTTACTGGTCGC
>CAYVJO010000457.1:0-241 GCA_964451735.1 uncultured Hyphomicrobiaceae bacterium
ATTGGATGCCGATCACCCCCGTCAGAGGGTCAAAATTGCACGCCGGTTCACAGGCTTCACAGGGTAGGTAGGGCGCAAGACCAGGATCGACGAGATAGATTTGCCGATCGGCCTTCAGTTCGAGCAGGGCCACTTCAATCGACATCTCGGGATCAGGATGCGTGCGGAAGAATTCCTGTCGGTGCGGCTTACGTACCGGCACAGATACTAGGATCTTGATCCCGAGATGTCAATTGAAGTG
>CAYVJO010000457.1:251-2782 GCA_964451735.1 uncultured Hyphomicrobiaceae bacterium
GGTAGGTGCCCGAGAGGTGAAGGAGCGTGCGCTCGCCGAACCGCTGGGAAAGCCGCAGATTTCGGGGATTGAACGGATCGTCGCGATCGTCGGCTCTCAGGTCTGGTGGATCAGTTTTTTCGGCCATCTTGCCCTCCATTCGGCGCAACTGCTGCGCTGATGAACAAGCTGACCTGTGCGTTTGAGCGATGCGAGCGCGAAAGCAACAAGCTCGCCTTAGAAATAGCGCCAAAGGATCGCATTCCTTGCCCCATGATTGAGCTTTGCGGCACAAGGAATGAAATTGGCTTTTGCAAGAAGTAGCGATAAATCAAATGCTTGAGAAGCTGCATTTTGAGCGCAAATTTTTGCGCTCAACCCTTCTGCAAATCACAAATAATTCTCCGTATGCGCTGCGCGCTAAGAGCACCGCGCCTTCCTTTGCGGTCTTTGAGAAAAGGCATTTCTGCAACCATTTCCGAAATGGTCGTCCAGCTTTGACCAGTCTCAGACTTCAATCTTTTTGCCTCGGCAAGGATCTTGCGATTTTCGGAAACTGTTCGGCGGCTCTTAGCTCTCTGATCTGTGCGATCTGGCAGATACCTAGTATGTCTTCCTGAGCGCTGTTTGCGATTTATCAGACGGCGCAGGACCTTGAGATCGAGTTGAGGCGCACTCTCATGCCATGTGGCAAGTTGCGTAAATTGCTCCCTATGCTGACCAACGACGAGCCAGAGTGCGGCTTCCTCGTGCACCAAGAGAACATCACGTTGTCCGAAACGCCCGTTCATTCGGCCCAGTAGGATCGGCATTCGATGCCTCACCGGAGCAACAGACTGGAAACCAGGATTGCTCGAGAAGAACGATGCAAGAAGTGCAATGGATGTCGAATATCGGTTCAACCTTTCCTGCGCCACGCTGATGAACCCAAGAGCAGGCTCCTCATCACAAATGATAACCGCTCTGATCGAGCGTGATTTTGGCATGGTGCGGACTGTAACGCGCTTGGTGCACTGTAGAGCGCATCCATCACAAATTACGCTTTCCGCCCTCTGAGCGGAAACAAGCAATCCGAGCTGTAAAAGCTGATGAACTGTCGTTTCAGGCCATACGCTGATCTCGTCATGGTCAAAAATTGCGGGGTCTGGAAACGAGCTTTCTAATCGTTCGACTAACGAACGCAGAATATCATTAGGCGTCATCGCCATTCCCGGTGTCAGCCGAATTCCTTGGCTCTATACCGTTTTTTACCAACATCTGTTGAATGATCAGATCATCCCCCTCATTTTGCAGCGAGCGCAGATTTGGCCAAGTGATATTCACATCCCGTTTTCGGGCCTTCTTTTCCCATGGTTGCAGTTCAAAGCTAACTCTGATTTTGACCTGAGACACGCGCCACATTGAGGGTTTAAGATCCTGCACTGCTCCCCGAAGCCGATCATGAAGGACGTGTGCTGCGCAACCGCTGCCGAGCTCAATCTTGATCGTATGCTTGTTCTCACCGAGGACCTGGATCCGCAGTTGCCGGATCTCGGCGCTCTTGATGCCAAATTCTTTCAGACCCTCTAATTGAAAGTCTTCGCCAGCAAAGTCGCTAAGATCATAGAGCTGCGTGTCTTTCGGGCTTTCTCGTGGGATTTCCTCGCCCAGAACAGCTGCGGCGAATGCGACTTGAAGGTCTTTGACCCTCTCACCGGAGCCGCTATGCCATATCCGAAGTTTCTGCTCATCGTCGTTATGAACAAAGATTATTTCAAAGGCGGGATTAAATCGTCTCTTCGTTCTGCGACCGTCGTGTTCATACTCGATAGATGTCTGCCGATGGTCTTGAGGATAGGCGAAATAGTATTCTCGTTCACCACGCCTAATCTGATGCACGCTACAATAACGGCCACGCGCCTCCCAACGCATGAAGATATCGATTATTGCTTTTTCTAAGCGTTTGCCGTCGTCGCCCGTCGTTTCGCGTCCGAGGAGCGGAACCGAGCGCTGTCGCCAATATCGCGATGCTTTCAGATCTGCAGCAGCAAGAAACAGAACATTGTCCCAATAGTCACGTTTTTCCAGAAGTGTCCAAAATGCGCACGCATGCAGGTCTTCCAATTCTGAAAGGGTTGCGGCGACGCTTTCCGCCTCTCCCCAAAATGACGATTCATCAATGGTTGCAGATTTTCCGGCTGTCGAGGCGAGCATCTCAATATTGCAGAAATCTTCTGCAATCTCCTGCTGAAGATCTTCTTCAATATTAAGCCATGCCTCAACTAGCGTATCGACTTTGATGGTCCGGACAGTCGTCCAGTCAAAATCCTGAAGTACACCGCGTTCGCGGAAATACCGTTGAAGCCATTTGCGCGGCACTCTTTGAAAGAACCGCCGCATATCGAGAGCATGAGCCATAAGACACAACCAGCCAGACGAATCATAAAACTTTACAAATTTTACTCCTCCGGTGAGGCCTGTGCATCGGTGGACAACTGTTAATCGCCATCGAGGAGGGTTTCCGCTGTCCGGCATCAGCGTTCACGAGACTGATCGGGGTTAACGAGAAGTGG
>CAYVJO010000458.1:0-2771 GCA_964451735.1 uncultured Hyphomicrobiaceae bacterium
CCGACGGGTTCTGCGTAGAGTTTTCGGTCGAGTTTACCGCAAGTATTTGCACCCAACTTGCCATCTTGAGCAGTGGCAGCGCATCGAACGCGGCGCGTGCGCTTTCGCGCGAATGGTTCCACGCAACAGTCACCCGTTCGCCGATCGTGTCAAACTTCACATTTTCCGGTATGAGCAGCACCGGACGGCCCGTTTCCATAATAAGGCGGATCGGCAAATCATACCATTGCCCTACTGGATCACCGACGCCCTCGCCGCCCGCAATTATCAGATCGGCCATGCGACCAGTCGAGATGATATCATCAAAAGCGTCTGTATCGCGCATCGCCTTGTGGCGCCAGGCATGAGGCAGGTTGCGTCCGCTCGCGACCTTCTCGAAACAGTGCTTGATGGCTTCGGCTTCTTCCCGTTGCCGCTGATTATACTGAGCGAGATAATCGGACGGGATGCCCCCATAAAGGGTGATGCGCGCCGAATTATGGGCGCCGATCAGATGCGCATGGCATTTATCGGCCAAATAGGCCGAGACTTCGGATAACAGCTCCGCAGACTTGGCCGACGGAAGATAGGTCAAGATCGTTTTATACATCGGCAAGATCTCCTCTATCGTTGGGGAGGATAGGGCCGGCGTTTCGCAAACGCATTGATATGCGTCAAAAAGACGGCGACCATGGGCGATCGCATTTGACTTGCATCAATCAACCCGAACAGGCTCGGGCTATAGTGAGCGTTCAAAAACGGGTTACAGATGCCATGGGCTTTTGGCGCTTGCGCGAAATCTGCAAAAGTGGAAACCGGTTTTGCGAAAAGATTACGCTAAAACAAAAAGAGAGAGAGTCACGCTGCGATTCCATCGGAACGGATCAGGCTCTTGGAATTCGAGGCTTGCCGGATGACGGATATTCGACGTCGAGAGTATGACATTGCGTTGCAGGCCAGCCGCTCGGACGGGACGCATGATCTCGTTCGCATCGCGCGCATCGATCTGGAGGCCCCTTGGCGCTGGCTTGGGGCTGGCTTCTCCGACCTCGTCGCCATGCCATTGATTAGCTTGGCCTACGGAGGGATTTTCGCTGCGCTTTCCTTCGGATTGTGGTTAGGGCTATCCGCGCTTGGTTGGCAGTCGTTGATGCTCGCGCTCGCGGGCGGTTTCATGCTGATTGGTCCCGTTCTGGCGGTAGGACTCTACGAAGCGAGCCGGCGCAGGCAGTTGGGGCAAAGCCCTGGTTTTCGTGATGTAGCGCTCACCGCCTTCAAGGCATCGGACCAGCTCTCCCTCCTGGGGCTTGCCCTGTTGCTGACGTATATGATTTGGGTACAGATTGCATTTTTATTGTTCATGCTGTTTTTCGGCGCCAGGCCGTTTCCCCCAATCGAGGACTTCCTGCCAACGCTGTTGTTCACCTGGGAAGGCATTACCCTTCTGGTTGTGGGAACCCTCGTCGGCGCGGCGCTGGCATGCGTGGTGTTTGCGATCTCAGTCGTATCGGCGCCCATGCTTATGGCGCGCCCGGTCGGAGTTGCGACTGCAATTTTTGCTAGCATACGAGCAACAACGCTCAACATCAAACCCATGGCGCTTTGGGCCGCGCTGATTGCGGGTTTCATGGCGCTGGGCATCGCCACGCTTTGCATCGGGCTTATCGTTATCTTTCCGCTCATAGGTTACGCTAGTTGGCACGCATATCGAGAGATGCTGGAGCCTGAATGAGCCGTGGCGGCCTTTATCTGTTAGCGGTTCCGACTGGGCCGGCGAACTTTTGCCGCTCTTCCTCCTTGTCGTGATGATATTTTCGCATGGCGCTACTGCACTTGTCGGTAGACGCGACCGTCATCCGTCTTTTCGATAGCGCATGGCTCAAAACGGTCTTCCGCGCGCTCCCCGTTGCATCCCAACCGGCGCGTCATGCATCATGAACGGCGACGATACCGGCGAACATCACATGAACTTTCGCCTGCGAAATGCACGCACATCGCCCGGCGAAAGATCGAACCATTCACCTTTCAGCCGTTTGTCTCTGAACCGATTGTGCCAATAAGCCTCGATGCCCGCCGGATCATCTGTTTCAATGCTGTGAACGGGTTCAATGCCTTCAGGCAGTTGAAGGCCAATTTCATATCGGCGGCGATCCAGCGAATTCGTTTTACCGATCTTAAAATACCGGCCCGATTTCATCAGATAGACAAATCCGGTTAGGGTATCGGTCTGGTTTTCTGCAGGAGAGGATTTTACCGACGCCGTGACGCTCTCTTTCAACATAGCGATCAGATCCTCAGGCTCTTCTTTCTGCTCGGCATAGGCGATGATTGTTGTCAGCAATTCGCTCTTTGCTCCGAGACGGTTTCTAAATGTCGAATGAGCCGGAAAAGCCGGATTGGTTTTTGATTTCAGGCGCAACTCACCTTCTGTTGACACCCGCCCCAATTCTCTAGCGAGGCTCAGATACGCATCCATAATCTCGTTGATTTCTAGCGCTGCCTGCTTTTCATTACGAGAGCAGCCCGCTTCTTCGAGCGCATCTCCCCACCGTGCCCAATATTTTCCGTACCAGGACGGCATACCAATCCCGGTCAGACTTTCAAATCTCTGTCTGCCCGGCGGCTTTCCTTCTTCATCGGCGATACGTTTAATTTCTTGAATAATTTGTTCTTTGTTCATTTGATTAAGTTAATGGAATTATTTTCCAAATGGAAATCTTGTTTAAAAGTTTGGGCGCCTGCACCTGCGCCCTTTGGGCTTGGCGGACCGGGCTGTCGCGAACCGAGCCCGG
>CAYVJO010000459.1:0-2764 GCA_964451735.1 uncultured Hyphomicrobiaceae bacterium
CGAGACCGTACAAGGTGCAGCCTTTCCGCCGCCGCTCATGAATGAAGCGGGCTAAGCATGTATTTATCCAGACGCACGATGCTCTCGATCGGCGCGGCTCTTGCGCTCGCGGGATCGGCTACTATTGCGCCAGCCGCCTTCGCAAAGCCTGAAATCGGAGAAGCTCCGCCAGCATTCGAGGCATTGGATACCAAAGGCGTGCAGGTCTCTCTCGCTGGTCTGCGCGGTAAAACCGTTGTTCTGGAATGGACGAACCATGACTGCCCTTACGTTCGGAAGCACTACAATACAGGCAACATGCAAAAGCTTCAAAAACAGGCAAATGAGGACGGCGTCGTATGGCTCACGCTGATCTCCTCCGGTCCTGGCGAACAAGGCCATGTAACACCCGCCAAGGCCGATGAGCTGAGCGTAAGCCGCGATGCGACGCCGACCAACGTTATTATAGACGAAACAGGCGTAATCGGACGGGCATATCAAGCACGCACAACGCCGCACATGTTTGTCATCGATCCGGAGGGCAAGCTCGTCTTCATGGGCGGCATCGATGATCGTCCAACCGCGAATGAGGCGGATATTGACGGGGCTGCCAATTTCGTTCGCGCCGCGCTTGAAGCTGTCAAATCCGGCCAGTCTGTCGCCACACCCGTTGCGCGGCCCTATGGCTGCTCGATCAAATATGCTCCGGACGCGGCACGCTCCTAGAGCGCAATCCGCAAAAGTGGAAACCGGTTTTGTGATAAGGTTGCTCTAGACATAAAAGTTGGAGCCCCGTTCTGATACCATCAGAGCGGATCAGGCTCTAGGACACGATCAGAAAAACTGGACACTGGTTTTTTTAAAAAATCGCGTCTAAACAAGTCGATATGGATCAGGATCGTTTTCATTGGAAATGGTTCTGATCCAGAAGCCCAGTTCCGCTCAATCGAGGCACTCGGACGGCGCCAGCAGTTCCATCGCTTTACTTCCTGCCCAATACTCACCGTTTCACGGATAACGTGACGCTAACAGGCTTTATCTCGTGCGCCGCGTCATGCTTTTAAAATTTACGCCCCCCGACCGCTCAACATTAGATGCATCACGCAAAAGAACGTGTTACGTATGCTGATATCTCCAGATGCGATCTTTGATTTACATGAAGACTCAATCATTTCAATGAGTACACACCCGCCTATGAAAGGTTGGGGTGCACTGTGCAAGCGCTCCTGCCCTTTGGCGGTCCGACCTGAACGGTGCTATGGATGGCCGAGTACCATGCTTGGACAGTGACGGGTTTCGTCGTTGGGCTGGAAGCCTGGTCGGAACCTGACTTCGGCGGCGCTCCAGACAATGAGGACGATCCGGCAGGTTCGGTTCGCATCGCATCCCGGATGGTCGAACGCCAGAAATTTTTCATACGTCAACGCAATGGGCGCGAAATCGAGGTCAGCCTCGTCGATAGCGGTATGACGCTGCGCAACGGCCATGTCGTTACGGCGATCTGGGTCGCGCGCAGAGGCTTGCAACATGGCTTCTGTATCCTGATCGACAATCTTACGACGGGCGCGCAAACCCGTCTCCCTCACAACATCAAGATGATCCGCCCAAGGGTCGGAATGTTCCGCACCGCGCGCTTCGGTCTTTACGCAACCATTCCAGCGGGCGTCGCCTTGTTGATGTGGCTGCTTATCCCAGGCAGTTTGAGCAGTATCGACCTCAACACTTTTTTCATGGGCGCGACGATTGCCCTGGTCGTGCTTTTTGTGATCGCGCTGATTGTCGCCAAGCTCGTGCTGGATTATCTACAAGCCGATGACGATCAGAAAATCTGGCAGGCCGCTGAAGAAGCCTCGACCGAGGTCCGCTCCGCCATGGCAAGAGGCGCAAAACCGCCTCCGCGCTATTGACGGGATGCCGCGCTGGCCGCAGCTGGTACTGGGGCAACATTCCGCGGTGCCTCCGCTCCGCGGACAGCAACTGGTTCAGCATAGGCTACTGGGACAACGGCATCGGCTTCCGTATTGCAAGGACGTTGTAAAGCCTTGATATTCACCTCTTTACGTCCTGTGGTCTTCAGAGCCTGCCACGGACGCAGCGCGCAAAGGGTGTCCGCCGAAGCCGAACCGATTTTTTTTTGCGCGCTCACTCCTGGAGCAAGCATAATCGCTGCAGCTAGAGCCTGATTCGTTTTAATAGGATCAGAACGGGGCTTAATCTTTTTGTTTTGGCGCCATTCGGCCGCGCAAAACATTCATCAGTTGCCTGCTCTGGTTGATTGCCCAACTCGCGGCACAATGGATGTCGAAATCATAGGACAGCGCCGACCAACGACCCTATGGCAGCCGTTGATATCATGGCGATTGCGCCCCAGAATACGACGCGCATGGTCGGCTTGAGAATGGCTGCTCCGCCGATCCGTGCTCCGATGGCGCCGAGCGCCGCGAGTCCAAAAAGGCAGGCGACCGAGACAATCCAGGTGATTTGCCCCACAGGCGCGACTATCGAGACGATGAGCGGAAAGGCCGCGCCCACCGCAAAGGTTGCCGCAGAGGTGAGCGCCGCCTGTGTCGGACGGGCGACGGTATGCGTTGCGATCCCCAGTTCGTCGCGGGCATGGGCCGAAAAAGCGTCCTTGGCCGTCATCTGCTCGGCCACAATGCGTGCAAGAGCGGGCTCAACGCCGCGTTCCTCGTAGATCTTTGCGAGCTCATCCAGTTCGGCTTCGGGTTGATCGACGAGTTCACGGCGCTCGCGCGCCATATCGGCCGCCTCGGTGTCCGACTGG
>CAYVJO010000460.1:0-2763 GCA_964451735.1 uncultured Hyphomicrobiaceae bacterium
GTGCGAGCGCCGCCACGGCGTGGGCGTCCGTCAGTCCAGTCATCGCCTCCATCGCCTCTGTGACGGAGAGACCGACGTGACGCAGTATATGAGCGCGGTTCGGGGCGAGAAGGCCGCTCGCCGTGAAAGCCGCGCCCATAGCCTCAACGATCATATGCTGGCTATCCACGAGCGTTCCGTCGCAATCGAAGATGATCAGCCTCAAGGGTCTTGCCTCTCGTCATATCGCGCAGCGTCAAGACCGAGCAGATCCCAAGTTGCGCGCATGTGCTCCGGCAAGGGAGCGCTAATATCGAGTGTCTCACCCTGTACCCTCGGCACGATTAGCCGTCTTGCATGCAAATGCAGCTTCAGGTCGAGCCCTTCGACCGGCAGGTTCTTGTCGCCTTCATATTTCTGATCCCCGACGATGGGCGTGCCAATGATCGCCATATGAGCGCGTAGTTGATGTTGGCGGCCAGTTACGGGCTTCAGAGACACCCAGGCGAGCTTTGCTCCCGCAGGCTCGATGATGGCATAATGGGTCACAGCGGATTGCGCTACATCCTGTTCGCCAGGCCGCGCTTTGCGAACACGGTCGCCATCGGGTCCGGAGGCTTTTACAAGCGCCGCTTCGACCTTGCCCTGAGCGGGCCGCGGCACCCCTTTCGTCAGCGCCCAATAGATTTTCTGAACGGACCGGGTCTGGAAAAGACGGCCATAACGACTGGCGGCGCTTCGCGTCTTGGCCACCAGCAGTACCCCTGATGTGTCTCTGTCGAGGCGGTGAACGAGGCGCGGCCTGTCGCCGAAACGGTCCTCCATGCCAGAAAGCAGGCCGTCAATGTGACGCCTGGTCTTCGTGCCGCCCTGCACTGCTAGACCATAAGGCTTATTGAGGACCATCAATTCCTCATCCTCGAACAGGATAAGGCTTTCAATAAAATTTCGGTCCGCCTTGGAGAGGCCTGGCGGCGCTTTGAGCGAGGGCGCGGCCTGTCGCTGAGCGTCCGGAGCCGTGATCTCGGCGAGACGGCGTATCTTGACTTCGTCGCCCGTCTCAAGCCTACGGTCGGCCTTGACCCGCCCGCCATTGACGCGGATCTGCCCTGAGCGAAGAAGCTTGTGGACCAGATTATGCGGTAAGCCGGGATGACGGGATTTCAGCCATCGATCGAGCCGCATTCCCGCATCGGCAGCCACCACGCGCTGGTTATCGCTTTTCAGTTCAGCCATAGGCGCACCACAGCCAGTCCAGCAAACAGCGCCAGGATCGACAAACTGACCGAGCCCGCTACGTATAGCCCAGCAAGGGCGTAGTCCTTGCGTTCGTAAAGCAAAGCGAAATCAAGTGAAAACGCTGAAAAGGTCGTAAAGCCTCCAAGGAACCCCGTCATGATCAAAATACGCATCTCGTTGGATAAGGAAAATTTAAGCGCGCTGAGCGCAACCACAAGTCCCATAAGGAAGGAGCCAGCTATGTTGACCGTAATCGTGCCCCAGGGAAAAACAATGCCGAAAAGCTGTCCCGAGGCGAGGTTGACCAGATAGCGCGCTGCCGATCCAACAGCGCCTCCAAGGGCGGCGAGGAAAACGAGTTTCATCATCGGCGGAACGCCTGCTCAGCCTTCCCGGCGGATAAGACGTCTCCGCATCGGCCCGCCGAGAAGAACGCCGACGATCGTGCCGAGCACAGCAAATGCCAGCGTGATTGAAACGCGCACGACAAGATCGAAATTCGCCGCCTGATCCGGGCTCTCGAAGGTTGGCTGCAAGAGCAGCCAATCGCCGATGGGACCGGCAAGACGCGCCCCGATCAACCCGATGATGACGGCGAACAGGATCCCGAAAATAACCCTCATTGGACCTCCCAGAACCAGATTTCCGCCGACTTGTTATACCCGCCCAGCCAGCCGAACCATGGAAAGAGCATCTTCGCTGAAGTCCGCCAGCCGTTCCACAGATCGATATGATCGCCCGTCGGGCGGCTCGTATCCGTTGTTCGCCACCAATAACCGTTAAAGAAAATCATGCCGCGCCGCCCGTTCAGCTCATTGGCGAAGTCGCCCGGCGTCGTCAAGCTGTAGACCGGGCCTACACCGGGTATGCTTGTCCGGCGCAACGCGTTGGCCAACTCCTTGGCGCGGATGAAGTGCATTTCCTCATTGGGATGGTTGGTCAGCTTCGCCTGATTGCAAGTGATCGCGCCGCGGATGGAGCCGAACTCCACCCCCGCCCGTTTCAGGCAAACGCCCATGCGAATTGCGCATTGGTTTTCAAAATTGGATATCCCCAAGGTGCGGCAGGGGAATTGCTCGCCATTATTGGTTGGATGATTGGCCCACAGCTGATTGAACGTAACCATTTTTTTCGTGCTTCCCCGAAAGACGATCAATCACGGCTATATCACAAGCCGACAAGATTTCATAAGATGATTAGAGCAGTGATGGAAAAGTGCGGACCGGTTTTCTAACGCAATGTCATATCTTCCGTGCCCGCAGGCCAGCCCAGTATTCCATACGATCCGCAATCAGCTTTTCGACGCCATTTTTGCCCGGTTCGTAAAAACTCAGTCTGTCCATCCCCTCGGGAAAATAGTTCTGGCCTGAAAATCCCTCCAGCGTATCCGGGTCGTAAATATATCCTGCGCCATACCCCTCTTCGGCCATGAGCCGGGTGGGCGCGCTTAGAATGTGTTTGGGAGGCAGAAGCGAGCCAAACTCGCGGGCCGCACGCATGGATCTGTTGAAGGCCACATAGGCGCGGTTTGATTTCGGCGCTGTC
>CAYVJO010000461.1:0-2761 GCA_964451735.1 uncultured Hyphomicrobiaceae bacterium
GGCGGCTTGCGGAGCGGCGGCCGCGCGGGTTGTAGTCAGGTACGAACAAGTCGGCTTGCCCCCTGACCTCGATAGCCTTGCTGCGCCCCTTCTCGCGGCTCTGCTTCGCCTCCATGACGAAACAGCCCTTTTTGTACAGGTCGATCCGCCCGGTCGTCTTAGAGCCGTCCGGCCATTTGAATTCGACGCTGCGCTCAAAAGTATAATTATTGAGATTGACGTCGGTGACGGCAGGATGCGGCGCTGTTACCTGAAGGAGATGGGATAGCTCATTCGCGAAGCTCTGGAAATTGGCGCGTTCATTGCCCTCCGACTGGCTCCAGCGGGTGATGAAGGTTTCGATCTCATCTCTTTCGTCAACAGCATCCATTCAGGCTGTTTAGCCATTTCACATAAGACTGCAAAGGCTTTTGAGCCCCTATCCGCGACGAATTTGAGATGAACGAACGATTAGGGGAGCATCTTGCCGTTTCCTCTACAGAACAAGCCCCCTTACGCTGCTGACGTGAACGACGGCTAAAATGAGCACACCGCCAGGCGCTTCTTCATAAAGAATGACGTGGGAGCCGTGCTCGTGCCGCCGCACGCCTGCCGAAATCGTTTTGGCCTCGCGGCCCATGCGGGGGTTGTCTGCGAGAAGCTGAAAGACATGCTCCAGGTCGGCGGCATAGGCCTCGGCCTGCTTCGATCCAAATTGCTCGTAGCCGAATAAGAAAATGTCGAAAAGCTCGGACACCGCCCGTTCTGTCAGGCGAAAGTCACTCATTCAAATGGCCGCTCGCCTTTGCCTGTTTCTTCGCCGCCGCTAAAATGTCAGGCACGGATTTATCGCTGATCCCGCTCGCTCTCGATTCATCGACTATCCGGCGAAGATCATCCATCGTCAGCTCCGGGTGTGACCGGCGCTCCCGGTCCCGGCGAATGAGATCACGCACATAATCGCTCGTGCTTGCATATTCGCCTTGCTTGATCTGCGCCTCGATCCAATCCTTCATCGGATCGGGCAGAGAAATTGTCATGGTCGCCATGGCGCACCTCCTATTTCCTTCACTCTATCAGAAATAAGAATATTTCACAAATATTCTTAAATCAGGATGATGGTCCGGAGTGAAGGATTTCGCTGCGGCAAACGACGTGATGATACGCAAGTGGAACGCAACTGGCACGCAAATATGCCAAATTGCGGTAAAATTTGCTCATTTATGAGCATGAATGACAAGCTAAGTTATTGATTTATAATGAGTGACGATTCCTCCGTGAGCAATCGCACTGCTGAGGTCGGGAGTTCGAGCCTCCCTGGCTCCACCAATAAAATCAATGGTATTCGCTAAGCATGTGCGCTCCACGAGTGGTATTGCAGGTGCCATTTGTGCATTGATAGAGCAACCGCGCAAACTCTGCGCCGGAGTTCTGCCGCTCTCCTTGATGATAAGGAATTGCTGAAGCGTAATCCGCAAAAGTGGAAACTGGTTTTGCGAAAAGATTCCGCCGAAACGAACAAATAAATTCCCGTCCCGGTTCCATTCGAATAGATCAGGCTCTTGTAGCGCACCGCCTTGGCGGTGAGTTGCGAGGACCAAGCGCCGCATGACATCCCAACTTTGATTTGTGTCAATGCTATGGCGCGCGCCGCGCTCAATCATTCTGGCTAATGCAAAAGGGGTAAACGATGAAACATCCAAAGTTCCGCCTAGTCGAACGGCAGGCGCGCCGGATGCATGAACTCATGGATCGGCTTAAGGTGGACGCGGGCAAGCTTGTCCGGCTTGAAGACGGCGCGGCCTATGCACGCGCCCGCACGCGATGCCTGGATTGCGACAAGACCGAAAACTGCCTTAAGTGGCTGGAAGCTCTCGAAGACACAGCAGCCCAGCGCCCCGACTTTTGCGCCAATCTAGAGCTATTCGAGTCGTGTTCGGCCCGGCAGGAGCTGAGTTAGCGCCCGATCTATTCTGATGGACTTAGAACGCGGCCCTAAACTGTTGTTTAGCGTAATCTTTTCGCAAAACTGCTTTCCACTTTCACGCATAACGAGCTTGCTTTGACCGCTTCTCATAAACGACGGCGCCACAAGGATAAAGTAACGTACGTTCCATTCGCCACGCTGCTGTAGACATCGAGCGCGCCGCCAGTCGAATGGCCACTAGTTCGCCATGTTGGTTAGTGCCGCTACCGTCGCTCCGAATTCGGAGCAATGGTGTGGTTATTGGCAGCGCCGCTCGCCTGATGATCCTCGAATTTTTCAGAGTTTAGTATTTCCTGCCATTCAATCACAATGAACCGCGCCGGGATTGTCGGGGCTTGTTGGGTTGAGTCGCGCTGCCATATCCAGAGCGGAGACGGCAGCATAATATTGTGCTTCGGCTTCGGCAGGCGGGATGTTACCGATGGATTCGAGCAATCGTCGGTGGTTGAACCAATCCACCCATTCAAGCGTGGCGAATTCGACGGCTTCGAAGGATCGCCAAGGCCTGCGACGATGAATGACCTCGGCTTTGTAAAGACCATTGATCGTTTCTGCCAAAGCGTTATCGTAACTGTCGCCAACACTGCCGACCGAGGGCTCGATTCCAGCCTCGGCGAGGCATTGCTGCTATTGCCCTAGTGGCGTAAATCTCAGCTTCCGGATCAACAAGACGAATGGCTGCATTCAGGTGATCGACATCAACCGACAGCCGTTTGATCTCACGGCGATAACGCTCAATGAGATTGGCTAGCCCGAATTATGCACGCTATTCTATCCTTATGCGGACGAACTATT
>CAYVJO010000462.1:0-2761 GCA_964451735.1 uncultured Hyphomicrobiaceae bacterium
CGGCTCCGGTTTCAGCTTGACCGGGGGCTCCGCAACACACAAGCGAGCATTGCGCCTTGCCGCCCAGAGGGGCTCTTGGCTGATCACGGGGGAGCCCATAAGCGGCGCGGGCGGTCGTTCCAGCTTCGCGCAAACCCTCGATCTTGGACTCCTGATCGGGCTCTAGAACCGTCGGGTTTCATTGGTCTGGACCATGTCTATGCAGCCCAAAGCGTAATCCGCAAAAGTGGAAAACGGATTTGCGAAAAGATTACGCTAAAACAAAAAGTTAGAGTTCCGTTCTGAGCCCATCGGAACGGATCAGGCTCTAACCGGCGCAAGCATATCGAGAGACTTATCAGCATGGCTACACTCGCACTTTCAGCAGTCGGCGCCGCGGCCGGCTCCACTTTGCTCCCGGGGGGACTCTCGTTTCTCGGTGCAACGTTGACCGGCGCGGCCATTGGCAGGGCGGTCGGTTCGATCGCCGGTAGCTATATCGACCAGGCCCTTTTTGGCGCATCAGGGCAGGATGTCGTGCGGGACGGGCCGCGCCTTGCTGACCTGAATATCACCGCCTCAACCGAAGGCACGGACATACCGCGCGTTTACGGACGTGTCCGGCTGGGCGGACAAATCATTTGGGCAACCAATTTCGAAGAAGAAACCGTCACGAGCTCGGCAGGCGGCGGCGGCAAGGGCTTGAACACAGGGCGCGCGGCGACAAGCAACCAGTATCGGTATTACGCAAATTTCGCCATCGCGCTTTGCGAAGGCGAGGCGACACGCCTTGGCCGGGTGTGGGCGGATGGTGATGAGATTACGCTTTCTGACTACACTTATCGATTTTATCGAGGCTCGGACGATCAAGCGGCGGACAGTCTGATCGAAGCGAAGGAAGGCGCAGGCAACGCGCCTGCTTATCGCGGGGTGGCCTATGTGGTTTTCGAGCGCCTGCCGCTCGAAGATTTCGGCAACCGCATACCACAGCTGACATTCGAGGTGTTTCGCGCCGTCGATGACTTCGAAGATCATGTTCAAGGCGTGACGCTGATCCCGGCGGCGGGCGAATTCGCCTATAACCCGACTGAAGTGCGCGTTGACGCCGGAGGCGGCACGACCTATTCGGAAAACCGGCATACCACACTCGGTGTGAGCGATTTCGCCGTCTCGATTGATCAGCTTCAGGATTCTCTGCCCAATTGCGGCGTGGTCTCTCTTTTTGTGGCCTGGTTCGGGGATGATCTGAGGTGCAGCAACTGCGAGATCAAGCCTAAGGTCGATAACGCCGATAAAGGAGCAGGCACGACGCCGATCTCCTGGGGCGTCGCTGGCTTGACACGATCGACCGCGCAAGCGGTTTCAACTTATATCGCGCGTCCCGCCTATGGCGGCACTCCATCAGACAATACAGTGATCGCCAGCATAAAGGACCTCAACGCTCGCAACCTCGATGCCATCCTGACGCCATTCCTGCTGATGGATATCCCAGAAGGCAACGCCAAAACCGATCCCTACAACGGCGCAAGCTCTCAACCCGCCTATCCATGGCGCGGACGTATCACATGCAGTCCCGCGCCCGATCAACCCGGCACGCCCGACAAAACCGCATCGGCCGCCTCGCAAGTCGATTCATTTTACGGGACAGTCACGGCATCTAATTTTTCATTTTCGGGTGAAACGGTTACATATACAGGTCCTTCCGAGTGGAGCTATTCGCGCTTCATCCTGCATTGCGCTGCACTCGCCAAAGCGGCAGGCGGCGTCAGTGCATTCGTCATCGGATCTGAAATGCGCGGGCTTACATGGGTGCGTGAAGGCACCTCGGTCTATCCATTCGTTGCGAAGCTGAGACTGCTCGCTGCCGAGGTGCGTCTGCTTTTGCCGGACACTGACATTACATATGCCGCCGACTGGTCGGAATATTTCGGACACCATCCGAATGACGGCACGGGCGATATCCATTTTCACCTCGATCCTCTCTGGTCCGACAGCAATATCGACGCGATCGCGATCGACAATTACTGGCCACTTTCAGACTGGCGCGATGGTACGAACCATCTCGATTACCAAGGTGGCACGCGTTTTATTCACGATCTGTCTTACTTGAAGGCAAATATCGAAGGCGGCGAGGGGTACGATTGGTATTATGCGTCGGCGGAAGATCGCGACAATCAACTCCGCACGCCAATAACGGACGGGGCATACTCGAAGCCTTGGGTCTTCCGTTACAAGGACATGCGATCCTGGTGGTCGAATGCTCACTATAACCGCCTGGGAGGCGTCGAGGTCGCCTTGCCAACGGAGTGGCAGCCAGAGTCAAAGCCGATCTGGTTCACCGAGCTTGGCTGTCCGGCTATCGATAAAGGGGCGAACCAGCCAAACGTCTTTTTCGACCCGAAAAGCTCGGAAAGCGTCATTCCATATTACAGCCGAGGTCTTCGGGACGATCTCATCCAGCGGCGTTATCTACGGGCATTTCTCGAATGGTACAATGAAAGCGATCCTGCTTTCGAGGACAGCCGCAATCCGGTAAGCAGCATCTATGCAGGCCGGATGGTCGATCGAACCCGCATCCTGCTCTATACGTGGGACGCACGGCCTTACCCAGCCTTTCCGGCGCTTCGCGCGATCTGGTCCGATGGCGACAACTGGCAGCTTGGGCACTGGCTGACTGGCCGCGTATCGGATGCGCCGTTATCCGAGACTGTCTCGCGCCTCTTGGGCGATTACGGGTTTGCCGATTTCGACGCAGTGCGGCTCTCGGGCGCTATGGCAGGCT
>CAYVJO010000463.1:0-454 GCA_964451735.1 uncultured Hyphomicrobiaceae bacterium
CCGTTCTGATCAATTGTTGTAAGGCGGCGGCGACGCCGTCGCGTCGGCTGGTGGAGTGATCGGCTCAGCGGGGGCGGGCTGCTCGATTGCGGGCACGGACGCCGTATCCCAGAAACCTGCACAGCCGGCCGGCGCTTCCGCCGTCTTGATTCGCGTATTCACTTCCTTGCAGGACCATTCTCGCAAGGGATCGGGCAAGTTGCCGTTGATCTGCATCCAGATTTCGTCATCAGTGTTTGTCAGCGTATAGCTGGCGTAAAGCCAATAACCAAACACGGCAATCGCCAAGAGAATGACGATTCCGAGAAAACCTTTGATAACGCCCATCGTCTCACTCGCTTTTCCAGGGCACGGTCAGGAAAAGCGGACACCGGTTTTCCTGAACATTCGTGCAAAAACAAAGGTAATGATGAGAACCGTTCTGCTACGATTTGATCCCTATCAATATCACCGG
>CAYVJO010000463.1:464-2760 GCA_964451735.1 uncultured Hyphomicrobiaceae bacterium
GCTTATAGGGCCTACCGCCTGAACGGAATATGATTTTCTTTCTTCTCGGCGGCATAGCGTGACGCGAATGCCTCATACGACCTTCCCGCCAAGCCGTGCGACCCAACAAACGTGGTATGGTCGGAATGGGCGGTCTCCATCAAATTTCGACATTCAGCGCTCGTGGATAAGCCGGTGCACGCAATCAAGCGGCGCGGCGTAACAGTGCGACATAAAAGCCATCGGTCGCGTGTTTTGCCGGCGTGAGCTGAAGCCCGTCTCCTACGCAGGCGGATGGCGGAGCAGGTCCGAGTTGGGACGCCTGCCATGCATCCAGCCAGGAGCGCGCTTGAAACTCTGGCCAGCGCTCAAGAAACTGGTGCATCTGCGTGGTGTTTTCCTCTGGCAGGACTGAGCAGGTTGCGTAAACGAGCTGTCCGCCGGGGCGCACCAGCCGCGCTGCCAGATCGAGCACGCCGCGCTGTTCTTCGATGCGCTCAGCCAGCGCTGCTTGCGTCAGCCGCCATTTCGCGTCCGGACGCCGACGCCATACGCCGGAGCCAGAACAGGGCGCGTCCACAAAAACGATGTCCATTTTCCCCGCCTGCGCCTCAAGCGCGGGCACCTCGCCAGCCGGCAGGACCTGAACATTGCGCGCGCCCGCCCGTTTAAGCCGTTCGAAAATCGGACGCAATCGCGCTTTGTCAGAGTCATAGGCGTAAATCTGCCCGGTATTCTGCATCAACGCCGCAAAGCCGAGCGTTTTTCCGCCTGACCCGGCACACAGATCGAGTACTTGCTGGCGGGGCTCGATACCGGACAGAAGCATGGCGATCTGTGAGGCCTCGTCCTGCAATTCGAACCAGCCGCGGCCATGAGCCGTTTCCGCTTCGACATTCGGGTTCTTCTGCTGCGGGCCGGGGGCGGCGATCCGCACGCCTAAGGGCGAAAATGGTGTCGGCGCGGGATTGTAGCGGTCCAGCGCTTTCAGAAGGCGCGGCCGATCGGCTTTAAGCGTGTTGACGCGCAGATCGATGGGCGCGCGTCCCGCAAGCGCTTGCCCTTCTGCGACGGCTTGGCCGCCAAAGGCGGATCGAAACGCGCCGAAAAGCCATTCGGGGATGTCGGCGCGCGCCCAGTCGGGCATTTCATCTGCTCTTGCGCCATCATTTTGCAGTATGCGGGTTTCCTGCTCTGAAAGCGGGGCCGGCGCATGATCCACCCCGTCGCATAGCCGGGAGATCTCGTCGGCATCGAGCCCCCATGCAAAGCGCAACGCCGCAAGGACCAGCGCTCGCGGACTTTCCTCGCCCATGAGCCAGGACGATGAGGCGCGGCGGCGCAGCGCGTCATAGACCAGCGTACCGATAACTGAGCGGTCGCGTGAACCGGCGAAGCGGTGGCTGCGTCCCCAATCGGCGAGTGCGATCGATGCGGGTCTGTGCTGGTCCAGCACATTCACAAGAATCTCGATAGCCGCTGAAATCTGCCCGGCAAGCTGCATTGTTGTTCCCTGTCTTGCTTTGTACTGGGCTGCTCAACTTACTGCGAAACTCATTCTGACAAACAGAAGCGCCAACATGCCAATGACGATCAGGAAACCGCCCAGGAAAGCCGCCCCGCGGCGTAGCACGATATTCGATGTGGTATGGATATAGGCGTGAACGAGGCGGGTGATAACGAAACCCCAGGCAAGCGCGACCATAAGCGCGTCCACATGGGCTGTCACGTAAGCGATGGCGCACAGAACATAGAAAACGACAGGCAGCTCGAATTGATTCCTGTAACAATTTGCGAATTTACGGGCGTAATCGGGCCAGGCGTTATCGTCCAATGCGACATCCGCAAAGCGCACGGCACGGCCTTTCAGCGCCAGTCTGCGATGCCAGCCAGTGCCGATCAACAGTATCAGCGTCAGCGCGATCTGAGCGAAAACAGGGTAAAAAATGACTGTCTGCATCGGCTGGCGCTCCGCTGAAACCGGTGGAATGACAGCGCTCAGCATGAGCCCTGCAGGATGAGTCGGCTTAGCTGAATGTCGGGTAGTTCGGGCTTTCCCGCGTGATCTTCACGTCATGCGTGTGGCTTTCCCGAAGACCGGCATTGGTGATCTGGATGAATTCCGACCGTTCATGCAGATCCGAGATCGTGCGCGCGCCAGTATAGCCCATGGCCGCGCGCAGGCCTCCGACCAGCTGATGCAGAACGCTCGCAACAGGTCCTTTATAGGGTACCTGGCCCTCGATGCCCTCGGGCACGAGCTTCAACTCATCGTTCACCTCTTGCTGGAAATAGCGGTCGGCCGAGCCGCGCGCCA
>CAYVJO010000464.1:0-2742 GCA_964451735.1 uncultured Hyphomicrobiaceae bacterium
GAATCCTTTGATCCCCATGACCCAGCCCATATCAAACTGGATGCTCTGGTAAAGCAGGCCATTCATGACTGCAGCCACCGCAGCCAGTGCAGAACCGATCAAAAAGGCATCACGGATGACCTTATCGATGTCGACCCCCATCATAAGGGCAGCATCCCGATCCTCAGAGGTCGCGCGCATGGCGCGACCCATCCAGGTGCGGGTCACAAGCAAATACACCGCGCAGACCAGAGCAAGCGAGATCACGACAAGGCCGACCTGCGTCCAGGAAAGTGTAACTTCGCCAATCCTGACGGTTTCATATGCATAAGGTGAGAAGAACGGCTGCGGATTCGCGCCTTGCGGGTAAAATTCTTTGACACCTTCGCGGATCACGATGCCGATCGCGAGCGATGTAACCAGCAACAAGAGAGGGGGCATTCCGCGCAATGGTTTGAATGCAACTTTCTCGAGCACGGCGCCGAGCCCTGCGGATATGACGACAGCAGCAATCATCATCGACGCAATGATGACTGGCCCGCTGGTGAACCCAAGTCCTATCAATAGACTGGATGTTGTCAGCGCGACAAACCCACCGAACATAAAGACTTCGCCATGCGCAAAATTTATCAAACGCAGGACACCAAAGAATATCGTAAATCCCACTGCAACAAGGGTGTACATTCCACCGATGGTCAGCGCATTTATGATCTGTTGTACGAATGTTTCCATGGTTCACTAATTAAACGGGGGGAGCAATGAGAGTATAAGAGGATGGAGTGCATTCCAGCGCATCTTAGGAAAGGATAAGGAGATCAGAGCCGGTTTGCTCCGGTCCCCTCGACAACGCTAATTTGATACTTTCTCAAGCGTCTGTGCGCTGCGATCAGTTCTGTACAGAATTTGCCACTGACCGTTCTGCACCTCGTAAATCGCGATGTGCAAAATATCGAGCATCCCGTTTTCATCGAAAGCGAAGTCGCCTAACAGAGTTGAAAACTGACCCGTGTTCAATTCGTTCAGGACAGCTTCTCGCGTCACCGCGCCCTTTTTGTTTGCGGCTGCAACGGCTTGGACGAAAACCTGACCTGCGGCATAAGCCATCGGCCCGAATGACTCGTAAGGTTGGTTAAAGCCGGCGGCAGCATAATCTTTCTCAAACTGAACGCCACGACCTTCGGGGTAGTACTCCATGGGCAACCCCCAGAAGCTCGCCAGGAAACCCTCGGCGGCCTTGCCCGTTACCTTGATCAGCGTTTCGGAAAACGTGCCGCCCGAACTCATTATGGGGGATTCAACACCCAGTTGGACCATCTGCTGGCGGATCAGGCTGGCTTCGACGATCCGGCCTCCGAAGAAGATCAGATCGGGATTGAGCGGTTTGATCTTGGTAAGAAGCGTAGTGAAGTCCTTCTCGCCGGGAACAATGCTTTCCCTCCCGATAATGACCTCTTTGCCACCCTCCTCCACCGCAACCTTGGTGAATTCATTGACCTGAGTGACGGCGAATGCCGAGTTATCGTCAATTGTGTAGATCCGCTTGAAGTTGGCAATCTTGGTGGCGTAGTAAGCTGCGATCTTCATATTGATCAGGTCGTATGGAGAGTTACGGAAGATCACACCACTATTATGGAACGGTCGACTGGTTCTGTGGTCGTTTGACCCACCCAGGATTGTCGGGAGTTTGTACCGATCATAGATCGCATGCGTTGCCAAACCGATGCCACTAGTCCAACAGCAGAACGCGCCGATGACATCTGGGTCGGCCCCCGCCTTCGTTGCCAGGCTGGCGCCCTGGGCCGTGTCGCCAGCGTTGTCACCGCGTTCAAGTTCGAGCTTGACGTCACCCATGACGCCGGACTCGTTGCCTTGATCGATGGCCAGCTTGAACGAGTTGTACATGCCCTCGCCGAAGTTCGACCACGGGCCCGATAGGGGCAAATTCACGAAAATCTTATAGGTTTCGGCCTTAGCGATTCCGACAGAGGAGGCAAATACTAAAGCTATCGCTGTAAAAATCCGTATGAGATTGATCATCATCCTATTCCTCTTTTACGTATGTCCAAGAACCGGCCTCCTCCTCGAGCACCTCGCCAAAGTTGTATATTTTGCACTCGCTTAGCGCATCCAATAACCCTTTCGCTTGGGCCTGATCAGCTAACGCCATGAAATCCATCTTAGGCCGAGATAGGCCGGACCCGTGAGGGGAATATTCAGAACGTTTTTGATCGAAAAGTTCTAAGGATATTTCCGTTGCGCACGCGCGCTGCTTTCGCGACTATGTTCATGACCAAATGAAAAAGGACTATTCCCGAATGATATCGCCAGAAGTCGTGAACAATGCACATGCGCCCTCTGGCAGGTCAGCTGGCTTGTCCGCATCTCCACTTCTGAAGCTTGAAGATATTGAGACCCATTACGGCCCCATCCGAATTCTCAAAGGCGTGAATATTGAGGTCGGTCCGGGTGAGGTGGTCTCGCTGTTGGGCGGCAATGCCTCTGGTAAGACAACGACCATGAAGACCATTCTCGGGCTGGTGAAGCCGACACGGGGAAAAGTTTTCTTCGAAGATCAGCGAATTGATGGCCTGAAATCCGGAGCCATCATCAAGCTCGGCGTGTCTCCGGTTCCGGAGGCGCGCCGATTGTTCGCGTCAATGACGGTGCGCGAAAACCTGCTTATGGGGGCATACTCGCGGCGAGAGGTTGGCCATGGCAGCATTCAGGAAACGCTGGAAGAGGTGCTGGAGATCTTTTCTCGCG
>CAYVJO010000465.1:0-965 GCA_964451735.1 uncultured Hyphomicrobiaceae bacterium
GGCGACATCGTATGCCATATGGCGTCCTCCCCAACCAGTAGATGACCAGACAAAGCCGGCCTCATGACACCGTCACGAGTACCGGCTTACAAGGGGGGGCATATGCACTTAATACCCCCCCGTTTCAAGTGAAAATTGCGAAAATGCCGAACAATTTTCCGGCAACGCGACATTTAGATCTTCGCCACTCTTATAGCCGCTTCATCTGGATAAAGCGAAAAAGCACGAATAGGGCAGCCCGTTTTGCGCGAATTTCTCAGGTCCGTGCCTTTTCCGCTGCATCGGTCCTGGATATGATGAACGGAAAGAACAATTCGTCCGTGCGCGTGTTATTTAGGCTCGCCTGCTTTTGGCTCAGTACCACGATATTCTTCGATCTTCTTGGCGGCCTCGTCTTTAATCTCGGTAGCTTTCTCCGTTGCTTTCGTTGCAACTTCGCTTGCTGTCTCCCGAACCTTATCGAACGTGGTTTTTTCAGTCACAGCGAAATCCGGTGCGTTTAACAACGCTTCTTTCGTAAGTGGCACCATGATCTGCCTCTTGCCGCCGTCATCCGAATAGGTGATCGCTTCGAATGGAAGCGCAACTTTCTTCTCGCCAAGCCCGAGAAAGCCCCCAACGCCGATTACGACGGTCGTAATCTTTCCAGTCCGGTCGAAGAGCACATCGTTGACGTCGCCGATCTTTTCGCCTTGAGCATTCACGATCGGTTTGCCGACATAATTCGCGATGCGCCATTCCTCCGGAGCCTGTTCCGCCTTGAAGGCCGAGACATCTGGCGTTTGCGCGTTGACGGAACCGGCGACGGCGATGAAAATCGCGGCAAGAAGGTATGTTTTCATTTCGATATCCTATTCGTTTTTTCGAACGCGGCCGCTTACGGAGGATCACGTCCAGTACTACGCACCCCGCCGGCTGATGTCGGGAGGGTTGCACGCGTGCGGGAATATGCCATACACAGAGTT
>CAYVJO010000465.1:975-2737 GCA_964451735.1 uncultured Hyphomicrobiaceae bacterium
GAAATGCCACGGCGTTCGTGAACGTCACATTTAAATACAATGTCAAATGCAAAAAAAATCGTGGCCAGCCGGCTCCATCGTTAGCTCAAGCTTACGCGCGCTATGTCACGACTGTACGCCTTCCATCATGGCTTCCAGTCGCGCCCGTGCCCTGTTGACGCGGCTCTTGATGGTGCCGATGGGGCACTCGCATATCACAGCTGCCTGCTCATACGACATATTCTCGACCGTTACGAGGATAAGCGCTTCCCGCTGATCGTCGGGCAGATTTCGCAAGCCGTCGATAAGATCTGCGAATTCCAACGTCTTATGTTGAGATGCCTGGACAACGAACTGCGAGGCGTCCGCGGTACTTACATATTCATTTTGCTGTTTCGCTTTACGCAGCACATTGTAAAAATTGTTGCGGAGTATGCGAAACAGCCACGCCTTGAGGTTTGTTCCTTCTTCGAAACTGTCAATGCTGTTCCAGGCTTTAATCAAAGTGTCCTGCACGAGATCGTCAGCCTCGGTTCTATTATTACAAAGCGACATCGCAAATGCGCGGAGACTCGGAATTGAACCGACCAGAGCGTCGCGCAAGGACTGTGAAGGCGTGCTCATTTGCGTTCCGGCTTCTTTTGGTCCAACTCGTCGAGGAGCGTTTTAAAACGGTCCGGGATTGGTTCTTCGAGCCAGGAACTGTAAAGATCGCTAAGCTTTCCCCCCAGAGCGCCAAGATCAATGTCCGGGGCTAGGATTTCGGGCTCGCCTTCCACAGATTCCCCATGAGTTGCCGCTTTTGACGAATTTTCAGCGTTAGGTGGTAACGCACCTACGCTTTTTGAGTCTTTGTCATTCATTTGAGCACTTTGGTCATTGCAGATTTCTCCAATGTATATATAGCTCGTAATGTCTAAACTGGCTATTCGGAAGAAATGATGACGCCTCAAACGCAATATATCCGTATATATTTTACGGTGCCAAATGATAAACGGCCATGGCGTGGAAAAGTTCCATGCCGTCCGGTAAAATCATCGTGTTGAGAGAGTGGCTCGTTCAAATCCGTTTCACGGGCCGCACGGCGGTTGATACCGCCCATGCCCTAGCTCGTTGCAAACCCCGTTGCAATCCCAGTTTCCAGCAAAGCTTCAACAGCGCTATTCCTTAAGACTGAGTATGTAGGCGATCACATCCCCGAGCTCGTCGTCAGTGAGAACCAGGTTCGGCATTGTGGCGTGCGGCGTCCTCAAAAAGACCGATAGCGCAGTTGGCGACATCCCCCGGACGTTGGCGATCGTCTCGAATGTGGGCGCGAACGGCTCCGGCGAGGCCGACTGGTCCACACCGATCGCATGGCACGACGCGCAAACCTCCTCCGCTAGTTGGTGTCCTTTGTCAGCGTCGCCGATCTGTTGAGCACGCGCGTCATTACTGGCCGCAGCGCTTATGGCTAGGCTCAGCGCAATAAGGCGCAATAAACAGCTCATCATGTCCTCACTTTGATAAAGAAACGCCATCCCATCATGTGCTGGGCGGACTGGCGTTGACGAATATCAAGCGTTACGGCGGAGCGTTCTGCGGCTGGCCGGTTCGATACGGGGCCGGTCAGAAGGGCGCCCAATCGTCTTTCTGCTTGGCGGAGCGCGGTTCAAGCGGGGTTTTGTTGGGATCGTCAAGACCGAACATCTCCGGCAGGGTTGCGCCAAGACTATAGTCAAGCAATCCAATGCGATCTCGCGCGCTTGCGGATCGTCCGCTACCGCTTGCAGGGTGGGGTGGG
>CAYVJO010000466.1:0-2736 GCA_964451735.1 uncultured Hyphomicrobiaceae bacterium
CTTGCCTATAGGGACTTCGCAGGTAAAGTGTTCGTTGAGGCGCTTGTGGCCATACCCCTGGTTCTGCCGCCAACAGTTTTCGGATATTACTTGCTTGTCACCTTCGGGGCTGCTTCTCCTGTAGGCTGGTTTTGGGAGTCGGCCTTCGGGCACCAGCTCGTTTTCACGTTCGAGGGCCTACTCGTTGCCTCGATCATTTTCAATCTGCCTTTCGCCATCCAGCCCATGCAGCGCTCCTTCGAGGCGATTCCGTCCGACATACGGGAGGCTGCCGCCTGCTGCGGAATGTCGCCCCTGCGCACGCTGATGACCATTGAGCTACCACTCGCCTGGCCTGGCATCATGACCGCCATGGTGCTCTCCTTCGCTCATACGCTGGGCGAGTTCGGTATCGTGCTGATGGTGGGCGGGTCGATCCCAGGCGAGACCAAAACCATAGCCATAGCCATTTACGACCGTGTGCAGGCCTTTGACGACCTGTCCGCAGCGCGCATGTCGGGATTGCTGCTCGCGATCTCGCTTGGCGCCATAGCGCTGACCTTCGCCATGTCTCGCCGCGTCGGGCGGCGTCTGGGATGACGGTCATGCCGGGATTGTCCGTCGATCTGAGCCAGAATTCGCCGATACCTCTGGCGGCATCTTTCAACTGTGCGCCCAGCGAGGTTCTAGCGCTGGTCGGCCCCTCCGGCAGCGGCAAATCGACGATCCTCAGATCCATCGCAGGCACATATCGGCCGAAAAGCGGGACCATCCGGATCGGTTCAGAATGCTGGCTGGATAGCGGGGCCAGGATCCATATTCCGCCTCATCATCGCAAGGTCGGCATGGTTTTCCAGAGTTATGCGCTGTTTCCGCACATGACCGCGCTCGGCAACGTCATGGCGGCCATGAGCAGCGACGCCCCTGGCAGCCGGGAGAAGCGCGCGCGCGAGCTGCTTGATCTCGTTCATCTCTCCGGCCTTGAAAAACGCAGGCCCGCCGAGCTTTCCGGCGGGCAGCAGCAGCGCGTTGCAGTTGCGCGCGCGCTTGCTGGCAAACCGAAGGTGCTGCTGCTCGACGAACCTTTCTCCGCTGTCGATAAGGCAACTCGCCAGAGACTTTACCGCGAGATCGCCGAATTGCGCCGTGATTTGAACATGCCGGTCATCCTTGTCACACACGATCTCGACGAGGCTATCATGCTGGCCGATCGCATGGCCGTTTTGCATCACGGTCGGACCCTCCAGTCCGGCACGCCGGAGGAGGTGACGACACGTCCGGTTTCTGCGGAAGTGGCCCGACTTGTCGATATCCGCAATGTTTTTTCCGGAGTGATTGCGGTCCGCATCGCAGTGAACGGACAGACAATCATCGATTGGAACGGGTTGAAACTGGAAGCCCGAGCCCATCACGAGGCTGCCGTCGGCGAACCGGTCACCTGGTTCGTCCCAGACGGCTTCGCGGTTTTGCACCGGCGCGGCCGCCCTTCGCGCGGCGAGCGTGAAAACCCCGTCTGCGGCCGCATCGACAGCATTATTGTAATTGGCCAAACGGCGCAACTGACTCTGCGTCCGAATCATGCGCCGGAACTGCCAGTCCATTTCTCCGTACCACTCCATGTCGCGCGCCGGAATGCGATCGAGCCAGGCGTCGAAGCAGCTGTTTCGCTGCTTATGGACGGCATCCACATCCTGCCGAGCGGTCAGGATCGCCTTTCGGACCCGTGAAGGGGCCAAAACCCCTTATGGGGTTGGTGTGTCATCGAACTGTCATTCATGACATTTAACAAATTACATGTCATGACGCTGACAATTCACTCGTCCCCGGGGAAAGGAACACAGCCATGGTTCAATTCATGCGCTTTGCCGCGATTTGCCTATTCGTCGCCTTCGCCACGACGCAGGCCGCCGCACTCGACGCGCGCTACAAAGATGCCGATGGCGACCTTGTCGCTGATATCCCGACCGATCCAGCGGAACTCATCGACCCGGAGACGCTGATATTCGCTTATACCCCCGTCGAGGACCCTGCCGTATATACCAAGGTGTGGGAAGGGTTTTTGAAGCATGTAGAAAGCGTGACAGGGAAAAAGGTTCAATTCTTCCCAGTACAGTCGAACGCAGCTCAGATCGAGGCGATGCGGGCCGGACGCCTTCATATCGCAGGCTTCAACACCGGCTCCAACCCGCTTGCCGTCGCTTGTGCGGGTTTTCGGCCTTTCGCGATAATGGCTTCAGCCGACGGCTCATTCGGCTATGAAATGGAAATAATCACCTATCCGGGATCGGGGATTGAGAAAATTGACGACATCAAGGGGAAAAAGCTCGCCTTTACGTCTGAAACCTCGAATTCGGGCTTCAAGGCCCCTTCTGCGCTTTTAAAAGCAGAATATGGGCTGGAGGCCGGGAAGGATTTCGAGGCCGTTTTCTCCGGAAAGCACGATAATTCGATTCTCGGTGTCGCCAATAAAGACTATCCCGCGGCTGCCATCGCCAACTCCGTCATGAAGCGGATGATCGAACGCGATGTCGTCAAGGCCGAACAGATCGTGACGATCTACACCTCGCAAACCTTCCCGACGACCGGCTATGGCGTCGTTTACAATTTGAAGCCCGAGCTTCAGGACAAGATCAAAGAAGCCTTCTTCAGTTTCCCGTGGGAAGGCTCGGCGCTGGAGGAGGAGTTCCGCAACTCGGGAGAGGCCAAGTTCATCCCGATTACCTACAAGGAACACTGGTCCGTGGTGCGCACCATCGA
>CAYVJO010000467.1:0-1289 GCA_964451735.1 uncultured Hyphomicrobiaceae bacterium
CTCCGCCTCGCCGCCTGCCTGAAAGGCCACAGCCATCAAGGCCAGACGAGCCGCTTACGGCAAGCCAGTTGAACTATCGGGTTGACCAGCTTATCCGCAGAGACGAAGCGCAGCGGCGCAAGGAGCGGATCGCCGAGAAAAAGATGAAGCGGTTTCGGAATAGAGGAACGCTCGGATGAGACCCCCCGCCGGATGAGATGTCCTAATGATCAGATCTGAATCTCGCCGAGCGATCAACACGCGCTAACCGTCCAATCGCATAAAAGGTCAGTATTGCTGCCATTTTATTGCTACGCGCGCGGGCGCGAGAGCCAGAAACGGCTCCAGCGCTGTTCTCAGAAGTAGAGTTTCCCTTCCGCAGCAAAGCCAAGCGGCGATGGTGTCGGCAGCCTCTCAAGAGCCGATTGCTCGCCGCGCCGCGTGTACACTTCAAACAACCCCTTGCGGCCATGCCCCTGCAGATGCGCCCCGGTCTTTCTTTCAAGCCAGCCGCTCACTGTCGTGCCAACAAACTTCGGAAACAGGGTTTCTCTCGCGAGTGGCTTCGTACCGCGAAATGCCTCGTCCGACGCTTGCGGATGTGCTTCGTGCAGATATTTCCACCAAACCGAGATGCGAAGCTCATCAAAGCCGGCATTGGACCAGCTGATGGCGGCTGGATGCCCGGCGATCTCGTCGAGCACATGGCCGCCTTCGGACTCCGCTTCATCGTCTGTCCTGGGTGGCTCAAGAGATATTCGTTTTTGCTCCAGAAGCTTGTTGGTCGCGAGGATCAACAGTTTGCGGTGTGCATTCATGGCAAATCCTTCTGTCCGTAAAACACCTGTTTGCCGGATTTCAGACTTCAGCCATGCCGTTGCCGGTATAGCTGCGCCAGTCCGTCCGTTTTCTCGTCCGTTTACTGTCATTGTCCGTTTTGTATTCGCCAACGAGTTTACGGACTTTGGCGTATTTGTAGACGGTCGAGCGGGCGATGCTGGAGAGCTTCGCCGCGTCGGTAACGCTCATGCCTCCCTTAACAAGCGTCAACGCCTTTTCCAGCTTGATGGCGTTCTCCGGGTGATCGGCCGGCTTTCTGCCGCCAATCTTGCCCGACGCCCGCGCCGCTGCTAGTCCGGCAGTCACTCGCTCCTGTATGAGCTTGCGCTCGAACTGCGCCAGCGCCGCCAGCATGTGGAAGTGCAGCTCTCCGCTCGCCGTCGATGTGTCGATGTTATCGGACAGACTGCGCAGATGAATGCCGCGTGCCTGAAGGTCAGCCGCGATCTGTATCAGATGCCGGATCGAGC
>CAYVJO010000467.1:1299-2719 GCA_964451735.1 uncultured Hyphomicrobiaceae bacterium
GACGCCACACGACTATGGTGTCACCTTCGCCGGCCATGCCAAGCATCTCCGCCAGCTTGGGGCGGTCCTCCCTGGCGCCGGATGCCTTCTCGATGTAGATCGGCTTGCAGCCGGCCTTGCGGAGGGCATCTTCCTGCAGGGCGGTGTCTTGATCCTTGGTCGAGACTCTTGCGTAGCCTATGAGCATTATTCGCCCTCCTCCCCAGCTGCGTCCCCGACTTCCATCACGCTGTCTCTGACCCAAGCAGCAAAGGCATCTTCGCCGAGCGTACCGCTTGCCAAGCTCATCATGCGCCTTTGCGCATCAGTCTCGCGGGCGTCCAGATAAAAGCCGTTCAGCTCCAAGATGATGCCGAGCGCGATAAAGGCGATGCGCTTGTTACCATCGATGAAAGCGTGGTTCCGGCAGATGCTTGCGCAGACGGCGCTTGCCACTGCTATCGTATCCGCCTCATCTTCGGCATAGGCGATAAGATGCTCAGCTCGTGCCAGCGATGCTTCAAGAGCGCCACGATCACGAAGCCCTGGCGCACCGCCGAACGTCTCAATGCTCTGTGCCTGAAACTCTATCAGGTCGTCGATATCAGGAAGCTTCACTTGGCCAGCGCCGCCAGCGTGCGCGAATAGCGGGCCATAAAACGCTGGCCGATCTCCTGAACCTTGGCCCGGTCACCCTTGGCCTTGGCGATTATGACATGCTCACCGTCGGCTTCCACAATCACGTCGTCGCCGCGTGACAACCCCGCTGCCCGCAGTACGTCGCGGGACAGGGTGATCCCGGTAGAGTTGCCGATTCGTGTCAGCTTGGTCCTAGTTTTGACGTTGGCCATTTCAGTCAATCCCATATCGCTCCTCATTATGTAATTACTGACGTACTAACGTCAAGTGAATTGACGGATATTGTGGCTGCTTAAGCGTTATGACCGTCTTCCGTTTTTCATCCCCTTGCCTGCTTCCTATGGCTCGAACGACGAGTCTTCCCTCACGATCCTCGACCACTCTATACGCGACGCCTATCCTCAGCCGGAATGGCCGGACCGGATCTTCGATGATGCGGCGGCGGCTCAATGCACTGTGCCTTCAGATTGTCCTGGTCCGCCGGGATAGCGGCCAATGTCACGGAAATGCCGGACGCGCCCGATGAGCTTCTGCGCCTCGCGCTTTGCCACGGCCTTCCGGACCTTCGCATCATCATAGAACGCGATCAGCTCTGCGACGCAGGCGATCAGGTCGTCGATATTGTCATCCACATTGACCGGCTCGCCGGTCTCGCGGTGGCGCTGTTCGGCATAATCGTCCATGAGCCGGTTGATCCGGCAGTGCAGGCAATCGTCATTCATTGGAGTGCGCTTCCTTCTGTGTCTTCGTCATCAGTCTCGGCCAGCGCTTCGCCGATCGTCTCGATGGCCTCGCGGTTCCA
>CAYVJO010000468.1:0-756 GCA_964451735.1 uncultured Hyphomicrobiaceae bacterium
CGGTGGCGAAAACCTCCGGCATGGATTGCATTTCGGGTGACTCCCGGTAGATGTGCGGCACTGTTTTTTCCACCGGCACCGTGTAGGAGAACGTTGCCCTTAAGCCTGGCGCCAAGGTTTCTTTCATCGGCCGTCTTCGTCGTCATCTTCATCGTCGCTGTCCCAGCGGTCGCCATCCTCAAGGCTGGCGTAAGCGGCCTCAAGCTGCGCGCCGGTTACGGCTTTACCCGTCGAGGAAGTCACGATCGCGGCCAATTCATCCCAGGATTTGCCTTTCTCAAGCAACAATTCGAGTTCCTCGGCGGAGATCCCGGCCAGATCGGCAAGATCCAGCTCTTCTTCTTTGGCGCCAGCGGCATCGCGCAAAGCTTTCTGCGTGTTGAGCACTTGGGCTAGCGAGAATGTTATCTCGTCGGTCATGTGGGCGGTCTCCTTAAGAGCGTTTAAGACTTAGAAGCTTTTTCATCCCCTGGGAGTGCATAGTCCGTTCCCTCCCAAGGACTGAGGAAATCAAAGTCGCGGAATTCCTGCGGCAATTTCACAGGCTCGTAAACAACCCGCTTGTGCTCTTCGCTATAACGGACTTCGACGAAGCCTGTAAGCGGAAAGTCCTTGCGCAGCGGATGGCCCTGAAAGCCGTAATCGGTGAGAATACGCCTCAGGTCAGGATGGCCAGAAAAGAGAATACCGTAAAGATCGAACGCCTCGCGCTCATACCAGTTTGCAGCTGGAAAAACACCTACGGCAGTCGGAACG
>CAYVJO010000468.1:766-2718 GCA_964451735.1 uncultured Hyphomicrobiaceae bacterium
ACGGGCGTTTGCTCATCGGTTTGGGTCTTCAAGCGGATACGATGATTGAGCTGAGGACTGAGCAGGTGATAGACGACATCAAAGCGAGTCTCGCGGCCTGGATAATCGACGCCGCATATATCGATCAGACAAGTAAACATGCACCTTGGATCGTCTCGTAAATACCGTAGAACATTGGCGATCTGATTGCGCTCGACATCGAGCGTCAATTCGCCGAGCGCAACGGTCCATCGCTTGACCGCTTGCGGTTGTGTCTGGGCGAGCGAGGCGCCCAATTCCTTGAGATTGTCTTCCATTTCATTAGCCCTATCGGTCACGTCGCCGTGGCGGGATCGCTGGTTCCGGTCGCGCTCCACACCGGCGAGTGCATTGTCAGCGCTCGATCGTGCCGACCCGCCGGATTTTCTTTTGCAAGAGCATGACGCCGTAGACGAGGGCCTCTGCGCTTGGGGGACAGCCGGGAACATATATATCCACCGGAAGAACGCGATCGCACCCGCGGACCACGGAATAGGAGTAGTGGTAATAGCCACCGCCATTGGCGCATGAACCCATGGAAATCACATAGCGCGGCTCGGGCATTTGATCGTAGACCTTGCGGATTGCGGGCGCCATTTTGTTGCACAGCGTGCCTGCGACGATAATCACATCCGACTGGCGGGGACTGGCGCGCGGAGCAAAGCCGAAACGCTCCAGGTCGTAACGAGGCATTGAGGCCTGCATCATCTCAATGGCGCAGCAGGCAAGGCCGAATGTCATCCACATGAGTGAGCCGGTGCGCGCCCATTGAATAAGGTCGTCGGCGGAGGTGACAAGAAAGCCGCGATCCGCCAATTCGTTGGAGACATCGGTAAAAAATGGATTCCCCTGATCGCCGCCGGGCGCAAGCGGTCGTCCTGCCGTATCGCGCCAAGCAGCGGAGTCTCTTGGATTGCCGATCAATCCCATTCCAGCGCTCCTTTCCGCCATTCATAGACGAAGCCGATCGTGAGAACACTCAGAAAGACCATCATGGACCAGAAACCGAAAAGCCCCGCTTCCTTGAACGCGACCGCCCAGGGAAAGAGAAACGCAACTTCAAGGTCAAATATGATGAACAGGATCGAGACCAGGTAAAAACGCACGTCGAATTTCATTCGCGCGTCGTCGAAGGCTGGGAAGCCGCATTCATATGCTGAGAGCTTCTCTGCGTCTGGATTGCTCGGCGCTAATAGGAAAGGCGCAATCAATAATGCTGCTCCGAGAAAAAGGGCAATACCGAAGAAGATCACAAGAGGAAGATAATCGGCAATAAGCAGATTCATGGTTCCCTGCCTTGCGAATCGGGCAAAGGCCCGCCAGATTCGGAAAAAAGATGGGCTCGTTCACTCTCACAACGGCTTAACTGACCGTCGCGCCCTGCGCAAGCAGCGGTTTCGCCTTTTCAGACGAGCATTGTAAGGGCGTTGGTCTAATTATCCAATGCGCCATAAAGCCCGGACGTCGCTCGAAGCAGCAAGCCGAACGTGCAGTCCGTTCAACATGGTGGCCGTGGCCTCGACGAGCGCGGCGTTGCTGTCGGCGATTTCACCGTCGGGAAGATAAAAATTATTCTCGAAGCCAACCCTGACATGCCCGCCCAAAAGCGCGGCAAGCGCTGCGCAGCGTGCTTCGTTAGGACCAAATGCGCATACCATCCAATCGCGGAAGGGGAGAGGCGTGGTCCCCAAAAATCCCAAAAGATCGACGGGATTGCTTTTCTGGCCCTCGCTATATCGGCCTAGCACGTAAAGAACGGACGTCTGCGGGCCGTCGATAACGCCTTCATGCGCCCAGGCAACGAGCCGGTTCAAATCGTCGCGGTCGTAAAGAATGAGCTGCGGTGCGATGCCCTCGCGCGGCATCCAGGCTAGGAAATCGGCGAACTCCCCTTTTTCCGCGTCTGTCGGCGCAATTTCGCGCAAAGCCAGCGA
>CAYVJO010000469.1:0-298 GCA_964451735.1 uncultured Hyphomicrobiaceae bacterium
ATACTGCAACCCTATTGCGCCGCCCCATGCGTTAGAGCCGGTGTCGTTAAGTTTCGGATAGCCGGTCAGCGCGTCCGTCTCGAAATTGATGCCAACATTCTTCAATATGCCTGCACCATTGCCATCGACCAGCGGCTGAGGCGCGCCGAAACCAACGAAGAAGTTGGCGTAGGGCAGCAGTGTGCTCGGTAAGCCCGAGATCAGACTGTTCTCTGAAATGACCGCAAAACCGTCATTGTCTTCGCCTTCGCCGAAATTCCCAAACAGCCGGGTTGAATTCGACAAGGTGTTGTAATAA
>CAYVJO010000469.1:308-2697 GCA_964451735.1 uncultured Hyphomicrobiaceae bacterium
TGAGGCCGTCAGAAAATGTGTCAAGAGACCGTCGGCCTCATCGCGTCCTTGTATCAGGCCATAGCCCGCTTCGATATAGCCGCTGAAGGCGTCGACGAAGGCGGTTACGCCATAAAGGTTGGCGATGTTGTTATTGCGGTTGGCGGAAACGTCCGAAGCAACGCTCTGGTTGTCGATATTGTCGAATGCTGTAAAGAAGGTGATATCGAAATTAGAGAGTCCTAACGAGGCCGAGTTTCTCGCAGGCAGGCTGATGGCACCGCCAAGGATAGCGTCATTCGCCCAGATCCCGTTCTGCAGGAAGAGAGGGAAAAGACCCACGGTAAATGGGAGGTCGAAACTGGCTTCCTTGCCGGAGAAGCCGGAATACAGCGCACCGAAATCACCCTCGAAAAACAAGGTCTGCGGATTGGGATCAAATTCGCCGTTGAATTTCTTATCGGCATCGCCGCCGCCGAACTCGAAGCGGGTGAACTTTGCATTGTCCTGGATGGGCGTAAAGAAGGCGTGTATGCGTTCAGTGCCTGTGATCTTTAAATCGACGTCGATGTTCAGACGGGTCGCGACCTGAGCGATATCCTTGCCATTATTGTTGTTGTAGGCGACTGCCGTCCGCCAATCTCCATACACAGCCAAGCCAGGAAGCAGAGGGTTCAATTCGCCCAAAAATGTGCTGCTCTCTTCATACGCTCCAGAGGTGTATTGCTGACGGCCGAGTTCGATGGGCGGACGCGGAGGCTCTACAACGGTCTTGCCACCATAGATGTTGACCTGCCCATCAGCGTCGTAATTCCTTGCATATTGGGGATCCGGACGAAAAGCATCATGCAGCTTACCTTCTTTTTCGGCCTTATTGCTGCTTTCCGTTGCCTCGTTCAGTCTACCGCTTTTGCCGCGATCACCTTCGATGCCTCCTCTGGCATTATCTTTTTGCTCTGCATACTGCTCTTCATATTGCGGGACGGCTGGAGCTGCGCTTGGAGGGACGGCTGGTGAGGATTGCATCAACTTACCACCCTTGCGGGCTTCATTGGTGCTCTCCGGCGCCGCCATCATCTTGCCTCCCTTGCGGGCGTCGTTGATGTTTTGGCCCGCCGCGTTTTCCGCGGTCACGCCTGACATCAAAAGGTAACACCCGGCTGCCAGCGCGACAGCAGCAGTCATCGTGCTGGCGCGACACCGAAGGTTGCCTTTTGCTTCACAAATCATTTATGAGCCCCCATCAAATTCTTTAATAGTATTCCCTCGTCTCAACTACACTCAGAGCCACCCGTATCAACTCTTCAGTGAGGGTCACTACCTCACTTTAGGCGTACGTTCATCGCTTGCCGTTGCGATGGTCTTCACAGCTCTGGCCGCTGGGCCGTTTGCCCCTTTAATAAGAAGCTCGGAATGGCAGGGAACCGGCTAAATCGTGCCCATTGCAAGTTCCCTACCGATCCAAAGCGTCTTACTTGTCTGTCAACGATCATCTTACTTCAAAATCCACGGCGTAGCTCTTGAAGCTTAGCATTCTCTCATTCATGCGCTGCTCCATTTCCTTGGTGGAACCAACGAAGCGCATGAAGTAGATCGGCTCGGCGCGGCTACGCAGACGGAAGGCGAGGCGGTATTTACCCGGTTTCTTGATCAAGTCGCCTGGAACTTTGTACCTCGCCATTTTCTCGGCCAGAGGCGGCAATGAATGATTCTCCATGCGCACCAGCGGAGGATGGTTTAGAACGGTGGTCGGCACTCCCGGTGGACGCAGATGCGGCAGCGGGTCGATGTCGAAGTTTACCGGCAGGGACATCTCACGATCAGTAACCTTGACATTGGTGGTCAGGAACTTGGTCTGGAAGTGAACGAGCTGCTGATCCGTCCGGATCTTGCCAGCCGCGACATCGAGACTGTGAAGATCAGCCATATCGCCATTGCTGTCGACATAACCTGACTCCCAGACATTATTGCCGTCCGGATCGAGCAGGGCAACGTTCACCCAAAGCTGTGGCTGTGCCCCCAGAGAGCCGGAAGGCAAATTGTGCCCTGAATTGAGGTTCTTGATCTTGTAGGCAAACGCCAGAGACTGACCGACCTTGGGGTCGCCATCAATGAATGGACCATCAACCTTGGTGCCGTTCTCCATGACTTGACGCCGGATCTCGTCCCGCTCGTCAAGCTTTGCCAGATTCTCTTCGATAATTTTCCGGGCGTCTTCGCGATCGAGAGCATCGGCCCAGCGCTCAGGAAAATTGATCTTGATGTTGCCGCCAGCGACCTTGTCTTCGAACTCATTCGTTCCCCATCCGGCGCGCCAGTCAAACTGCAGCCAGTCTTTAATTGAAAAAGCCTGGGCTTTGACATTGTGAGGGAAGATGCCGGGGTGAGCGATCGAATAGCCTGGACCTAT
>CAYVJO010000470.1:0-2695 GCA_964451735.1 uncultured Hyphomicrobiaceae bacterium
TCGAGCCCGGCGGTAATGACAACTCCAATCCGCGACACAAACCGCTCAGCGCCCTGCCCGACTGTACGGCCTGCATATCTTTCGCCGGCTGTTCGTTGGCGAGCCCGACTTCTATACAAGTTGAAGCTCCTACAGCTTCTTTAGAGCGTCTTTCAAGTCGCCCGCTCATGGGCCATTTTCTAGATCATCGCCCTTCGATCCGGGCGAGCCGGGATCCACCGTCCAAGTAATAGCTCTTTATATACAGTATAGACAGATCGCTTACACCGCCCAAAAACAAAGAATGGGTTGGATGCTAATGCAGAATGAGAGCTATCGGAGGACACAATGGCTCAGACGAATTTTTTCCCGCAGATTTTCGCCACTTTAATCGCAATCACCTTGCATACATCAGTGGCGCAGGCTCATGAATACAAGGCCGGCGACCTGCTTATCGACCATCCCTGGACCCGGGCGACGCCAGCAGGGGCCAAGACGGCGGGCGGCTACGCCAAGATTTCGAATAACGGCGCGACACCTGAGAGACTAGTCGGAGGCACGGCCGATGGCGCAGAGAAAGTCGAAGTCCATGAGATGGCGCTAGAAAACAATATTATGACGATGCGCCCCCTGAATGATGGGCTTGAGATCAAACCGGGAGAAACCGTAGAACTCAAACCCGGCTCCTATCATATTATGATTATTGGCTTGAAGGAGCCTTACAAGGAAGGCGAGACCGTCAAAGGTTCCCTTCAGTTTGAGAAAGCGGGAAAGGTCGAGATCGAATTCAAGGTCGAGTCGCTGGATGCCAAAACGGATCATTCTCATGGTGATGGCGCTCATAAAGGGCATTGACGATACATGGCTTTCGCAATCCGGCATGGGCGGCGACACAGCCGTCCCTGCCCGGTTATCATGGCAAGCTAGCTATTGAGCCGCTGGCGCGGGATTGATCCTGTCAAAGTGCGTGTTTCCATGGAAGGCCCCTTCAAGCTTACCGTGAAAGAACGGAACCTTCTGCCCATAAGGAATTTGCAGGAGTTCTATTCGGCGCGCACTTGATTGGAATTCACAATTTATAGCATTAAGCGTTGATAATGCTTAAATATATTGCAACGCCTGTTTTTATTATTCTTGCGATATTGACTTATCGTGATGCTATTTATGTCTGTATTATCCCAGGACCTCTGAGCTTCATAGGAAGCATGTGGTTTATGTATTTGGTCATGGCGGTCGTTCACGCCGATGGGTGGGTTCGACTACTGCACGGAGCCATGCGCTCCTCATAAATATGCATAACAGAAATGCAGACTTCACAATTTGGCATGGCGCTCTCGCTAAATACGTTATCTTGTTGTGGCAAGAAAAGCCCCCTAAAGCGGTGATGAGACTATGGACACAGAAATGCAAAATGAAAAGTATACAGTAATTTCGACAAGATGTGGCAGTTGTGGATGCGGCTGCCCTACGATTCTTCAAATCGACAAGAGTGATGAACTTGTGGTCGTTGGTAGATTAAGCGCACACATTCTAGAAGACCAAGCCGTGATCAAGCATGTCGGAGAAGGAGAAGCCGCCGTCATCATTCCCAGAAGCCTGCTGTTGGAAGCGGCGAAATCGCTGCTTTGACGAGAGCAACATCCACGCAAGTGGAGGCCGGTCGAGCGTTGCAAAATTGCGATCAAACACAGAGCTGGAGCTCCAATCCGTGTCTATCGGATCGGAACAGGCTCAAGCTGAGGTTTTAGCGCACATTGCCCCGCCTCCACTCTTGAGATCATAGTATCGAGCGACCGACCGCCATCTTGCCCAAGACGGAGATTTGCGTTACGCAACGTGGCGTTGCCGGAGCTGGTGACAGGGGCTACGGCGCAGACCTATAACCTCAGCCTCGATTGTTTCGAGTAGATCGGGCCAGCGGAGAGCTGCGATGACATATATCGTTTTAGACGCCTGCATTAAATGCAAACACACGGACTGTGTTGAAGTCTGCCCTGTCGATTGTTTTTACGAAGGCGAGAACATGCTCGTTATCCACCCGGACGAATGCATCGACTGCGGCGTTTGCGAACCGGAATGTCCGGTTGACGCGATAAAGCCGGACACAGAGCCGGGCTTGGAATTCTGGCTCAATGTGAATCGCGAATATTCAGAGAAGTGGCCGAACATCACGGTAAAAAAGGATAGTCTTCCTGACGCCGAAAAGTTTGCCGAAGAAACCGGAAAGTATGAAAAATACTTCTCCGAGGCACCAGGCGAAGGCGATTGAAGCTGACCAAGAGCGTAATCGGCAAAAGTAGAAACCGATTTGCGTAGAGATTGCACCAAGACATAAAAGTTAGAACCCAATTCTGAGTTCATCAGAATGGATCAGGCTCTAACCTTTTTTCCCGTTCGTACCAGCCGTGGCGGTATCTCCGCCACGGCTATTCGGAGTCGAGCAAGAATTTTGCTTACATCGTGGGAAGATCGAGTATCCGCTCGTTAGGACTTCCTTAGCGATAAGTCAATTTATCGATAATTTTAATAAAAGCACAAGCTTTCGAAGCCCAAACTGTCCTCACGCTGATAAGCGCTAAGTTTCCGTTTGCAAGGGGCTATCGAAATGAAACTCTACGCGTTCGCCGCGTTTCTGGCGCTGCCGGTTCTCGGGCTGATGGGGCAGTCAGCCAGGGCGGATTACTATTGCTGCGGGCCAGAAAAGCAAGCATACCGC
>CAYVJO010000471.1:0-2660 GCA_964451735.1 uncultured Hyphomicrobiaceae bacterium
TGAACTTGGAACGAGGTCGCGATCCGTTGGCCAACCAAAGAATCTCTGCTTAGCGATGGGCAGGGTTTCAACCTTCGTTTCGATTCCGATACGCGAAAAGCCCTGTGCAACGGCCTGCAACACGGCGGCGTCACCGACAAAGAAGCCATTCGGACCATGTATGGTCAAGCCGAAGCCGTCGGGATAACCCGCTTCTGTGAGAAGTCGTTTTGCTTCGTTCAAATCATGAGGGAGAGGTTCGCGGCCGATCAGGCGGTCCGCTGCCGGCGGGGGAGCGAATTGATCTGCGGGGGTACCCTGACCGGCCAGCAAACGTTCGACGATACCCTTGCGGTCTATGGCGAGGGATAGCGCCTTTCGGACCCTAACATCCTTAAACGGATTACGGTCGAGCGGCTGGCCTTGCTTATCCGTGATAAAGGGAACCTGATCGCGGTCGGCGTCAGGGAACAAATAAGCGCTAGTCGCGCTTGCGACCCCAAATACGGCAATGCGCTGATCTTGCGACAAAGGTGCGACATCATTTACCGGAACTGCGTCGATCAAGTCGATATCGCCCGACAGCAGTCCTGCCACACGCGTGCCTGCATCGGAGAGGAAACGCGTTCGCACACGTTGCCAGCCGCTTCGCTCACCCCAGAAATCCGGATTGCGCTCCAATTCGATCTGCTGACCGATTGCAAAGGATTGGAAACGGAATTTGCCCGTGCCTATCGCCAGCTTTCCCGAAGTGAAGTCAGCGGTTTGGGCATTGGCGTGTAATTTCCGCGACAAGAGCAAGATGGACGTGAAATCCCGGTCAAGAAAAGGATTGGCAACACGGCTTTTGATGCGGATTGTCGTGCGATCCACGACCTCCACGTTCGCCACGTTGCGGACAAGCGAGGTGAAGGAACCGGGGCTGTTCGGCACAGCTGGAATTCGTTCGACCGAAAAGGCGACATCCTCCGGTTCCAGCAGCGTACCATCGTGGAACCGGATACCTGGGCGCAGCTTGAATTCCCATGTCGTTTCATCAATAGGCTGCCAGCTTTCAGCCAGCCAAGGCCGTATAACGCCTTGAACATCCTCGGTAACGAGGGGATCAAAAATCTGGCGGAGTGTCTGATTGTTGGTGGGCGATTGATAAAAATGCGGGTCGAGCGAATTGGGCGCGGATATGACGCCAATATTCAGCGTCCGGTTGGTCTCGGCCCACGAAAACGTTGGGATTGCAGCCGTACTGGCAAGCATCCCCAAAAATGTGCGGCGATTCATACTGCCTCCATCTGACACAGAAAATCGAGTGAAACCTCAACCGGCGGTTTTGCCATTACGGCGGGCACAGACTAGGCACCCTATTACCGCTACGAGTTAAATCGACAATATCACTCAATTAACTCGATGATTGCCTGCGTATTTGCAGCCGGGGACTGCGCATACACAGAATTGACAGCTTCCGAAAGCGCATGCTGATTTCAATGACTGAAGCATTGGCGTGTGGATGAGGGGTCTGCCCGATATCAATCGGCGCTCCGCCAATTGGCGCGCCGTTTCGAGGTACGATGGCTTCCTGGCTTGTCCAACGTCTCCTACAGGCAATGCTGGTCGTTGGCGTCATGACCGTCATCGTATTCATTGGGCTTCACGCGATCGGCAATCCCATTGACATCCTTATTTCCCCTGAAGCGGATGAAGCGGAACGCTTGAACCTCATCCGTACCTTCGGTTTCGATCAGCCGTTGTGGCGCCAGTATGTCGCGTTCATCGAAAATGTACTGAAAGGTGATCTCGGCCGGAGCTTCGTATACAACATCCCCGCCCTGCAATTGATCGCCCAGCGCATGTCCGCAACATTAGAGCTGGCTTTTGCCGCGCTACTCATTGCGGTTGCAGTGGGCATGCCGCTGGGGCTGATTGCCGGATTATGGCCTGACACGCTGCTCTCTCGTGTCATTATGATCGGCAGCATCGTTGGCTTCAGCTTACCCACATTCTGGGTCGGTCTAATGCTCATCATGCTTTTCAGTGTTCATCTCGGATGGCTGCCGAGCTCAGGACGAGGGCCGACGGTATCGGTATTGGGAACGGACTGGTCCTTCATGACGCTCGAAGGGCTTCGTCACCTTGTCTTGCCCGCGCTCAATCTCGCGCTCTTCAAGATGTCGCTGGTGCTACGCCTCACGAGAGCTGGTGTCCGCGAAGTTCTGCCGATGCTGTTTGTGAAATTCGCTCACGCCAAAGGGTTGCCCCGGCGGCGCATCGTCGGCGTGCATGTTATGGGAAACATCCTTATCCCTATTGTGACGGTCGTCGCACTGGAGTTGGGCTCGACCATCGCATTTTCAGTCGTCACGGAGAATATCTTCGCTTGGCCAGGCATGGGCAAATTGATCGTCGACAGTATTCTCGTTCTCGATCGCCCGGTTATCGTGGCCTACCTCATGATGACGGTCGTCATGTTCGTGACCATCAATCTCATCGCTGAGGTGGTCTACAGGTTGCTCGATCCCCGCGTCAGTCTTACGGGGGAAAGATGAGCGATGAGACGCACGCGCCATATCGCAGCGCGCCGTCGCCTTTGCGTGTCGCCGTCTACGAATTTCTGCAGTCGGGCCAGGCATCGGGTAGCGTCGCGGGAGTGGTGGGAAATTGCAGGCTGCGTAGTCTCCGGGTGTTCA
>CAYVJO010000472.1:0-2649 GCA_964451735.1 uncultured Hyphomicrobiaceae bacterium
GGATCGCCGAGCGCCAAGAAGGCGGAAGGCGCAGGCTTCAAGGTTGACTATCTTGAAGTGCGCGACGCGGCTCATTTCATGCCGGTCGGACAGCGCGTCACTGGTCCGGCGCGGCTGCTTGGGGCAGTGTATCTTGGTCATGTCAGGCTGATCGACAATGTCGATGTCTTACCGGTCAGAGTGAGGTAAGGCGGGGATATCCAAAGAATTGACGCCACGCGCCGCCAAAGCCCGGCGGGGCGTGCGCAGGCAAGGCGCGAGGCGCGCAGAACAGGAAACACCAATGACCTACCGTGTAATCCTTGAGAATCGCGGCGGCGGCGTCGAAAAGCTCGGAGCTTACGAGACGCGCAAGCAGGCCATGCTGCGCATCAATCAGTATCGCCTCGACGATGAGGGGCACGATGAATATTGGCGTTTGTGGATCGAGGACGAGAGCAGGGTAATCTACGAGCATCGCTCCACGACCTATATCGTCGATCGCCTGACCGAGGCGGAGCGCCGTTCCGGGCGGCTGCTGTCTTCGAAGTCATCGGGAAGCCATGACTAAGGGGACGCCAGCTCATGATCAACGATATCTCTCTTTCGCGTTTCGAGTCTTTCGGCCCCGGTCTGCTCAAGCCCATTTACGCGGATTACTCTTTCGGCAATATTCCCTCTACGATCCATTACCTTCTGACGGGTGAGCGGCTCGGCCCGCTGCTACCCGAAAACTGCTTTGGCGGCGCTTATCCGAAGCCTGAACGGGTCGTGCTGTTCCTGATCGACGCTTATGGCTGGCGATCCTGGCAGCGCGATCGTGAGCGATTGACCGCGCCGCGCAGGATTGCAGCCAATGGCATTCTGACCCCGATTTCCGCGCTCTTCCCCAGTACGACCTCGGCCTCGGTCACGACGCTCAATCTCGGCGTCCTGCCGGCCGAGCATGCTCTATACGAGTGGAACGTTTACATTCCGGCCTATGGCGAAGTCATACAGACTTTGCCATTCATGCCGCTGGGCGCTCAAGAGGCGGACCTTTGCTTGCGACAGGGACGGGATCCGGCGGAATTGGTCGCTGTTTCGGAGACAGTGCACGAGCGTCTCGCCCGCCATGGAGTACGCTCGATCCAATTCTGCTACAGATATATCGATTCCGGCTACAACCAGATCGTCAGCAAGGGCGCTGAGCGTATTCGCCACGACTCGCTCGCAGAAGCCATGCTTCAACTCCGGCAGACGGTGGAGAGCATCCCGGACAAGGCACTCCTTTATTTCTACTGGGCCGGCATCGACTCCGTCGCCCATCATTACGGCCCGCTCAGCCCATTTCACGAGGCAGAAAGCGCAGCGTTCTGGGCAACATTCGATGCTGTTCTTGGCGGGCTGAAGCGTCCGGGTACGCTGTTTCTGTTTACCGCCGATCACGATCAGGTTTCGGGAAAGAGCGAGGACACCGTCTACATCAATGAGCATCTGCCGGATCTGAAGGAGAGCCTGTCAACGAGCCCTTCAGGCGCGCCCATCTATCCGAATGGCTCGCCCCGGGACATGTTCTTGCATCTGAAGCCGGCGCACCGCGAGGATATGCTCGCAAGCCTTCAGGAGCGGTTCGGTGACATCGCCAGGATCGAGACTGTCGATAACGCCATCGCGGCGGGTTTGTTCGGCCCCAGACCGGTCTCTGCGGAATTGCGCCGCCGGCTCGGCGACCTGTTGATCCTTCCGTATGACGGTCATTTCATCTTCTGGCGCGAGCCGGGCAAGCTGGAGAACCGCTACAACGGCCATCATGGCGGACTTGCACCGTCGGAATTGATCAGCGTCTTTGTGGCAGTAGACAGCCTGTAAACCAAATCAGCCCGGTTACAGAGATCATCGGCCTGATCAGAAAGCCTAAAAAATAGGCAATTTTCAAAAAATGCATATCGATTGCACAGTATGAGCGCAGCCCATACTGCCGAACAGGTAATGATTCCCAGTTTTATCTATTTAAAACAACGCCTTAATCCAAAAAACTCAGGATGGCACGCCACTTGATAAGAGTGATGCGATCATAAGGCTTGGTCTGGCCAGGCCTTGATCGCACCCAAAGCGGCTTGATCGTCTTGCCGCGCACAAAAGCGGAGGTTGGGCACATGAAACTCGTGACGGCCATCATCAAGCCTTTCAAGCTCGATGAAGTCAGGTCATCGCTGACCGAGCTCGGAATTGAAGGTATGACGGTGACCGAAGTCAAAGGCTACGGTCGTCAAAAAGGTCACACCGAAATTTATCGCGGCGCGGAATACGCCGTGAACTTTGTTCCGAAAATCAAAATCGAGATCGTGGTCAATTCCGACCGTGTTCAAAAAGCGATCGAAGCCATCTCGGCCGCCGCGAAAACGGGCCAGATCGGCGACGGTAAAGTCTTTGTCTCGCCGGTTGAGCATTCCTTGCGCATCCGTACCGGCGAAACCGACGCAGACGCTATCTGACAAATTGGGGGACACCTGAATGAGTTTGCAAAAAAGCATACCGCTTTCAAATTTTAGGCTGGCTTTAGCGGCCTTGTTAAGCTTTGGCGTCATCGGCGCGTTCGTGACCGCGTCGGCCTTCGCGCAAACACCGGCCGAAGCGGCAAGCACAGAGCTTCCCGCGGACGGCAAATACATCTTGAATACCATGCTG
>CAYVJO010000473.1:0-2630 GCA_964451735.1 uncultured Hyphomicrobiaceae bacterium
CGGCCGATCTTACGCGACAGGCAAGCGTAAGGACGCTGTTGCTCGCGTCTGGGTCAAGCCAGGAGCCGGCCGGGTTAGTGTTAACGGCAAGGATCTGGATGCGTATTTCGCCCGTCCGGCCTTGCGGATGATCCTGCGGCAGCCTTTGGTGCTTACAAACCGCGACAGCCAGTACGATGTGATCTGCACCGTCAAGGGCGGCGGTCTCTCTGGTCAAGCCGGCGCCGTTCGGCACGGATTGGCTCGGGCACTGACATTTTACGAGCCGGAGTTGCGCGGATCGCTCAAAAAGGCCGGCTTCTTGACGCGCGACAGCCGTGTGGTCGAGCGCAAAAAATACGGCAAGGCAAAAGCGCGCCGCAGTTTCCAGTTTTCGAAACGCTAATGGCGCAGGCGGGCGCTATCCGGATTGGAGTGCTCGGTGCGTCCGGCTATACGGGCTCAGATCTTATCCGGCTCGCCGCCTGCCACCCCAATATCGAAATTGGCGTGTTGGCAGCCTCATCCCACGCGGGAAAGCCTCTAGCGGAGGTTTTCCCGCATTTTGCTTTTTTGAAAGCGCCCGATCTGGTTAAGGCGGAAGACTGCGACTGGGATGTGTGCGACGCGGTTTTCTCAGGACTGCCGCATGGCGTGGCGCAGGACATCATAAAAGATCTGCCGCATGACATGCGAGTGATCGACATGTCCGCCGATTTTCGTTTGCGCGATCCGGAAACCTACCGTCACTGGTATGGCCGTGAACATTCCGCTCTGGACATTCTGGCCGATGCCGTCTACGGGCTTCCGGAACATTATGGCGACATGATCGCCCATGCGCGGCTTGTTGCTTGTCCGGGATGTTACCCGACAGCGACGCTGCTTGCGCTTTTGCCTCTCATACGCGCCAAGCAGATCGATGCCGACGACATCATCATCGACGCCAAATCCGGGGTTACCGGCGCGGGGCGTTCGCTGAAGCAGAATTTGCTTTTCGCCGAAGCGGGCGAGGGCCTTACGCCTTATGGAGTGGCAAACCACCGCCACGCTCCCGAGATGGAGCAAGAGATCGCCAAAGCCGCCGGACGCGATATCACGGTGAATTTCACTCCCCATCTGGTTCCGATGAGCCGGGGCGAACTCGTAACGTGCTACACCCGACTTGCCAACGGAGCCTCAGCAGACGACCTGCGGGCTACTCTTGTTGAATTTTACGAGGATAAGCCTTTTGTCCACATTGCCGCGGCGGGGACAATACCCGCAACGCAGCACGTCAGAGGCTCAAATCATTGCCAGATAGGGATTTTCTCGGACCGTATTCCGGGCCGTGCAATCATCATCTCCGCGATCGACAATCTGGTCAAAGGTTCGGCTGGACAAGCCATTCAGAACTTTAACTTGATGTTTGGAATGCCCGAGACGGCAGGTTTGCAGCAATTGCCGCTGTTCCCTTGATTGACCTGCAAATTCCCAAGGTTATTACACAGGTTTTTTTCCTGAACGAACGGTTTTGATGTGCGCGCATTCCCACGAACGACAGGCATCCACATTCACTGAACGCGCTTCATGCAGCGCGCCGCAATTCAGGCTTTGCCCCGCTATTGCGATTGCGTCCAGTTAGAGTAAAGATGAGCAATAGCGTTGATGTCAGGATCAGCGCCCAGACGAAATCCGGCGTCACGGCTGCAAGTTGTGCCCTTATGTTCGGCCCGGCGATGCCAATGCTGCGGATCAGAATATCTACGAGTTTGACCAAAGACTCGGCAAGGCTTACAAGCAGGTTCGCAACCGTAAGGGGCGCCTGATCGTTGAGCCTGGCGTAGGCCGCATCGGCCACGACGCCAATGGACAGCCAGAGAATGGCGATCTGCACGTTGCGCTGAAGACTCCGAATGACGAAGTGGCTGAGTGCAATTGCGGTGAGCAAGCCTAGAATGATGGCGGCTGTGCGGTTCGGTAACAGCCAGATTGCGGCAGCTGCAACGCCCACGATCAGTATGGCTGTCAACAGGTGTGGAGCAATCTGTTTTACATTTGCGATAATCTGGCGCGGCCCCATTCCTGCCTCCCGCTCATGTGATGCGCTTCTGACGCATGGACTGCGACCTTGACGCATAAAAAAAATCATCTTCCCGAGAAGATTTGCCAATCATGCGGCCGCGCTTTCCGCTGGCGACGCAAATGGCGGCTTGTCTGGGACGAGGTTAAATTTTGCTCCGATCGCTGCCGAAGGGCACGGTCGACTCCCAGGCCACCTGTCTCGACACCTTCATCAAAGTAAGAATAACTCACATATCCTGATTCGCACCCACAAATATCGTCATGTGATCGATGCGGGCGCTTTGTAGAGCAATTCTCGTCTGTCTTGTGATCCAAAGCAGAAGAACCATCTTTACAAGCTTTTGTTTGGTAATAAGCTTTTTGAAAAGCGCTTCTGCTTGATGGAATTATCAACTCTGTACACAGCGCAAGGGCACGCAGAAGGAGATAGCGGCGACATAGATGCCAAACCCGATCAGGGCTCGCATGCATCAATGGCGGAAATGCCGCATACCGGTGAACAGCATGGCCATGCCGGTCTGCCTCTGCAGGTCGGCGAGAAGCTTCAGGATCTGCGCCTGCACGGTGACGTCGAGCGCCGTCGTCGGCTC
>CAYVJO010000474.1:0-2625 GCA_964451735.1 uncultured Hyphomicrobiaceae bacterium
GAACTTGGAACGAGGTCGCGATCCGTTGGCCAACCAAAGAATCTCTGCTTAGAGCGTAATCTGCAAAAGTGGAAACCGGCCCTACGAAGAGATTGCGCCAAAACAGTAAGTTAGAGCCCGTTCTAATGTCATTTGAAAGGGTCAGGCTCTATAACATCGGCCCGAAAACCGCATTCCACTTTTTCGCATCCTGCTCTACAGATAAGGACTAGAAAAGAGCAAACCATGTCCCATAACAGCTTTGGCCATCTCTTCCGTGTGACAACCTGGGGCGAAAGTCATGGTCCGGCGATCGGTTGCGTCGTCGATGGCTGTCCTCCCGGCATTCCGCTCACCGAGGACGATATCCAACCCTATCTCGATAAGCGCCGTCCCGGCCAATCGCGCTACACCACACAGCGCCAGGAAGCTGACCGGGTCCGAATTCTTTCCGGCGTCTTTGAAAACGCTGATGGCGAGCAGGTGACCACAGGGGCCCCGATCGCGCTGGTGATCGAGAATACCGATCAGCGCTCCAAGGACTATGGCGAGATCGCGCAAAAATACAGGCCCGGCCATGCCGATTTTACCTACATCGCCAAATACGGCATCCGCGATTATCGGGGTGGAGGACGGTCTTCAGCGCGAGAAACCGCTACCCGTGTCGCAGCCGGCGCGATTGCACGCAAGGTTCTGCCTGGCCTTCGGGTTCGCGGCGCGCTTATTCAGCTCGGGACGGAAACGATCGACCGCGCCAATTGGGATTGGGACGAGGTGGACCGCAATCCGTTCTTCTCGCCGGATCATGCGTCCGTCCAGGGTTGGGCAAGCTATCTGGATGGTGTCCGCAAGCGCGGATCGTCATGCGGGGCCATAATTGAGATCGTTGCGCAGGGCGTTCCGACTGGGATTGGAGCGCCGGTCTACGGGCGGCTGGATCAGGATATCGCCTCGGCATTGATGAGCATCAACGCAGTGAAAGGCGTCGAGATCGGGGCCGGTTTTGCTGCGGCGGTGATCTCGGGCGAGGAGAATGCTGACGAGATGCGCATGGGAACAGATGGGCGGCCGGTTTTCCTATCCAACAATGCGGGCGGAATTTTAGGCGGAATTTCTACCGGACAGGAGATCATTGCCCGTTTTGCAGTCAAACCGACATCCTCTATTCTGACACCGCGCCGCACGATAGACGCTAGCGGCCAGGAAACGGACATCGTCACCAAAGGGCGGCACGATCCTTGCGTCGGAATTCGCGCGGTGCCGGTAGGCGAAGCCATGGTCGCAATTGTCATCGCGGACCATTATCTGCGCCATCGCGGGCAATGCGGGTAGACGCGGCATAGCAGCGGATTCCCAGCCCGCCAAGAGGCGCTACGGCAGACATGCGGGGGGCAGGGCCGATGAAATCCGATAGGGAGTTTCCAGACTTCGAAGACGGCGGCTACGTGCTGTCCTACTCGAAAAATGCTGCTGATTTTCATGTCAATGTCATGGCCGCTTTTGCCACTGTCTTCATCATTCTATTTATGGTGACGGGCTATGGTCCCCTCCTGGCGCTCTCATTCGCAACAGGCTGCACTGCATATTATTACTATCCTTTGCGGGAGCGGGTTCCGCGTATCGGCGCCTGGCAGTATGGTGTATTCATCGATGGGCTGGGTCTCATACCGTGGCGGGCGATCGGCGATCTCAAATGCATCACTCATACATCACGCTTTGCACAAACTTACGAATTGCAGATTCATCTCAAACTCCCGCTCAGCAAGGCGCTTTACGCCGACTGGCGCAAGCGTCCTGTCTGGCGGCTGTTGATGAAACTGCCCTGGGTCGTCAAGGACGATAAGACCGTACACGTTCCGCTCAGGCCCTTCGCACAGCCAGGCGCCGAGATCTGCGCAAAGTTCAAGCGAATGCGGGAATATTATAGCTGATCGCAGCGGACAGGAATGTATTGGGCGCGCGATGTCCTGCGTTCGCATGCGCCTGCTAGGTCCTCACCAGTTGGGTTACACCGCAATCGATTCAAATAACGTTCTCACTCCCTATACCAAAAAAGGAAATAGCGTAGCTGAAAAGCCAGTCTTGTACAGCCTCTACTCAGCAGTCTTAGATCAGTAACAGTTTAATTAGAATTGATACTGATCTATATAAAGTTGTTTGAAAACAGTCTTTAGGAAAATCGGTGTCCACTTTTATGGATTACGCGCTTAATGCATTGGAATGATTACGACCCAGTTGCTGTCGTAGTCTTAATATAAACTTTCCCGCCCAACTCGCGAAATTTCTCGCTCATCTCCGCCATGCCCTCTTCCTTCGCCGCCTCGATCGGGGCGTTCAGCTTTGCTGCATAATCCCGCACCTGCTGGGTGATCTCCATCGAGCAGAATTTCGGGCCGCACATCGAGCAGAAATGGGCGACCTTGTGCGCGTCTTTGGGCAGGGTTTCGTCATGCATCGAGCGTGCCGTGTCCGGGTCTAGCGACAGGTTGAATTGGTCCTCCCAGCGGAAATCAAAGCGCGCGCGTGAGAGCGCGTCGTCGCGGAGTTGCGCCGCCGGATGGCCCTTGGCGAGGTCCGCCGCGTGGGCTGCAATCTTGTAGGTGATCACGCCGGTTTTCACGTCGTCGCGGTTGGGCAGGCCGAGAT
>CAYVJO010000475.1:0-847 GCA_964451735.1 uncultured Hyphomicrobiaceae bacterium
CGCAGGGCTGGAACTGGGGCACCCCTGTTGCGGTCGACGGCGCTGGCGGCGACATCTTGTCGGTGCGAGACTCGCTATGGCAGAATTCGGGGGCCGACACCTTCATGGACTTCATTGCGCTCCAACAGGGCTTTTCCTTTATCCGCAAAAGCCAACTGCTACAGAACGAGCCGCGCATCCTCGACAGATGCTTTGTGCGCGAGTGGTCAGCGAGTGACGACAGGCCGTCGCGGATCAATACTGCGGTCTCCTCCGAGCTCGAAAGCGAAGAGTATCTTTTGAAGCCGCCACTCGCTCAGCGCCTCGCGGAGTTCGACAGGAAGGGTAAGGGCATACATGCCACTTACGCCATTAAGCTCCTCATCCTCTCTGCGAGTGCGAGGGGCGAAGCTGCAACGACTACGGCCTTCATTAATGCTCCTGCTTGGCCGAAAAGTCTCGCGAAGCACCGCCGCGAGGCTGAGGCCGCTCGCATAGAGGAAGAGCGAGCAGCGGAGGAGCGCTGCCGCGAGGAGGAGAGAGTAGCGGACGAGCGCCGCCTTCAAGAGGCACAGAAGGCGTACACTCACCAGCAGTATGAGCTGCTAAAGGCAAATGCTACTACTGCGCAGAGGTGCCGTCAAGAGGAGGCGGAGCTCGCTAAGCGCGAGCAGTGCTTCATCTACGACAATCCTTGCGAGGAAGAGGAGGATTGGGTCACCTTTGGAGAGAGTGCCAGTGCGAGTGCGCAGCAAGTAGACGATCTGCCACCGCCGTACCAGCCTCAAACGGATGGCGTTCTTGGTTCTGGCATTTCTGGTTCTGGCGTTTCTGGGCGTGAATGTGTTGGTGGTGCTCAGTGCTGGGA
>CAYVJO010000475.1:857-2623 GCA_964451735.1 uncultured Hyphomicrobiaceae bacterium
TTGTCTTTGTCTTGGGAACTACTACCTTGTACCCTAGGGTAATAGGTATCCTCGAGGGAGGAAGTGGCGTTTCTGGTTCTGGTCTTGCCTCTTTGCCTTCTGGAACTTCGGCTGGTGTGGTCAGTGGTGCCGCCAGTGCGAGCTCGGAAACGGAAAGCCTTCTGTCCCTTTCGGAGCTCCTCCGGAGGAAGCCGACACAAGAACACTCGCAGCAGCACTCGCAACAGCACTCACAGCAGCACTCGCAGCAATCTGAGGCGCAGGATAAACGCACTGCGAGGGATTCTTGGGCCGAGGGAGTGCAAAAACGCTACAGGGCTGCGCTCGCAGAGGGAACTAGGGATTTGGAGGGTAATCAATCACAGCGAGCAGACAGCGAGCAGCCTTCTAGAGCCTGGCTTTCTGGTGCTAGAGAAGGAGCTTCTTGGGAGTTTAATTCATTGAATTCGGAGCAGCAAGGGCAAGAGGAGAGGGAGAGCAAGACTGCGAGTGAGACTGGAAGGTCAAGGAGATCAAAAGAAGTTCCGCCAACCAACCGCGAGACTCGCTCGACAAGGAAGAAGTAGTTCATAAAGGTAGAAGTATTTCATTTGGGTATCTTTGAGGCAACATGAATCAAGCCACAACAACTCCACTCGCTATACACTCGCTGCCGCACTCGCAGTCAAACCCCCTCAAGAACTGCCACAATTCTAGGAATTCTAGAATCAAGAACGGAATTTCAACGCCATCGTGATCTTCTCCATCTCTTTTTTGAGCTCATTGAGCCCCTTCAGAGTCTCCTCTCCTTCCTTCTTCACCACTCGCAACCGGTCCTTGCCATCTTCAATCTCCTCCTGAAGCGCGCCTTCGTACTGCTTCATCACACAAACTTCCGCCTCCAAGTCTCTAATCCTCTTCTCCAGAATTGCCATTCGCTGCGTGCTCGCACCGTCACTCGCCACTGGAACCGAAGCCAAACCCAAATTTTTCGCTTTCTCAACCGTAGAAATCCGATTCTCCAGTCCCTGAACTCGATCCTCAACTCCATCCACTCGTCCAGCACTCGCAAACGATTCAACCTCATTCTCAATCGTTGCAAGCCTGCCCTCATGATCCTCGACTGTATCCTCAGTAGTTGCAGGAGGCGCATTCATACTCGCATCGCACCCGCCGCGGCTATAGCGAGTGCAGTAAGCACACATCTTCTTCCCACCCTCCGCCCAAATCACGCAAGTCACCTTCTTCTTCTTGCACTCGCCGCACGCAAAGATCGCAAGAGTTCCGGAATCTGTCTCCATTATCTGGCGGGCGTTGTCGAACTTGCGAAGCTCCTTCATCGGCTGGTTGAAGGCATCGTCATTTGCGGCAGCCAAAATCAAGTCGTTCCACGCCTTCTGCGAGATGTACCAGAAGTCTGTGGGCTTGCACTGTGGTCGCTGCAGGTGTTTGGCACGAGTGCTATAGCGAATTAGTTGCGAGTGCGCCAAACTCTGTTCGGAAAACATACGGAATCTGTGCATCAGGCAATGGCTGAGCGTTTGCAATCGCAGCAAGTTCTGCTGCAGTCGGCTCGTTGGTTTTCTTGGGAGCAGAAGAAGCTTTGCGCTTCTTTGCTGGCGGTGGAGGTGGAGGATCCATGAAGTCTTCCTCAGTCGGCGTGATGATGGACTCGGACTCGCAGGCTCTCGTCAGCTCGCTGAGGTTGATTGCGGTGAACCCAGGCATGAGTGGCATGGTTAGAAGCGAGTAGAAAGGCGAGAGAGGTGGAAGAAGGAAGTGAGTGA
>CAYVJO010000476.1:0-2622 GCA_964451735.1 uncultured Hyphomicrobiaceae bacterium
CGTCTCCACGGAAGGCGCGCTGCCCGCCACGAAATTCGCCGTCGAAGCCTATGTACGCTTCGTCTCCGAGCGGACGCTGGTCGAAGCGGTTGCCTCCTCGCTTACCGAATTATTTGCCCCTAAAATCCACCGCGAGCGGATTTCGGGCATGCTGGAAAATTACGATTTCGTCAGCGAAAACGTGATGGCCTATTTCCGCCGGCGTCTGGGTCAGGCGGAGGACGACGCCGGTTTCGCTCTCCACTTCGTCAAGAAGAATGCCCAGACCGCCGTGGATCAGCAAGCTTGCATTTCGGCGGTCCGGTTCAAATGCAATGTCCTATGGGCCCAGCTCGATGCGCTCTACCACGCCTATGTTGAACCCGGTCTTCCCCCGCCAGGCGCCTTCCGCTTTTAGCTTCCTTCTTTTACGCCGTCGGCACCGCGATTTTCCAACACGATACGCGGATATCTCAGCGAAAGTCTAAATTTGGCGGAAACTGGACGATTTACACCATCATGCTAGAGTGTTCGTAATAGTCGGCCGGACAATCCAAGTCTGCTTAAGCCGGCGAAAACGATCGGGAGGAAAACATGACACACGTAACGCTCGACCCGGCTTCCAAGGCCGCTCACCCCCCCACGCGTAACGACTATCCCTGGTTCCGGGGTTATCCGGCCCATGTCGATTGGTATGCCGAGCTGAAAGGCGAGCCGCTACCAGACATTCTCGACCGCACCGTGCGCGATTATGGCGGCGCGTCCTGCACCCATTTCATGGGCGCGGAAATGTCATATCGTGAGATTGGCGCCCTCGCTGACAAGGCTGCAAAGGGCTTGCAGGAGCTTGGCGTGAAAAAAGGAACGCGGGTCGGTTTGCTGCTGCCGAACGTTCCCTATTTCCCCATCCTGTATTACGGGATTTTGAAAGCGGGCGGCATCGTCGTAAACTTCAACCCCCTCTACACGGTCGAGGAGATCGCGCATCAGATCAAGGATAGCGGCACCGAGATCATGGTGACGCTCGATCTCAACCTGCTTTTCTCCAAAGTGGAGGCGTTGCTATCCTCGGGCGCGCTCAAGAAAGCCATCGTCTGCTCGTTTCCGAAAATTCTTCCTGGGTTGAAGGGAACATTGTTTAAGCTTTTCAAAGCGAAAGAACTGGCCAAAATCAACGCATCGCCCAACGCGGACAGGTTGGTGACATTCGAGGCGCTCACCGCGAATGACGGCGCGTTCACGAGGATCCCGATCGATCCGGATCAGGATGTTGCGGTTCTGCAATATACCGGCGGAACGACGGGTACGCCCAAAGGCGCGATGCTGACCCATTCGAATCTCTCGATCAACGTCAATCAGGCCGACATCTGGGAAGGCGCCATCGGAAAAGGCACGGAACGAATCATGGCCGTTCTCCCTTTTTTCCACGTCTTCGCCATGACCACCATTATGAATCGCGGCATCGCCAATGCGGCTCAAATGATCCTCGTGCCCCGCTTCGATCTGGACATGGTCATGAAGCTCATCCGCCAGACGCGGCCAACGATCATGCCCGGCGTTCCGACGCTCTTCAACGCGATCAGAAACTATCCCAAGCTCAATCGCGACGACCTCAAATCGCTGCGCAGCGGCATCTCCGGTGGCGCTCCGCTGCCCGTCGAGTTAAAACGTAATTTCGAAAAAGAGGCCGGCGTGATCATCGTCGAGGGGTACGGTCTTTCCGAAACCTCGCCTATCGCAACCTGCAATCCCCTCAACGGCCCGGTCAAGGATGGCTCGATCGGCTTGCCGGTGCCGGGCACGATTCTGTCGCTGCGTTCGCTCGAAGATCCCACGCGTGAAGTTCCGCTAGGTGAAAAAGGCGAGATCTGCATAGCAGGGCCGCAAGTGATGAAGGGCTATTGGAACAAGCCGGAGGAAACCGCTGCCGCATTCGAGGAAGGATTTTTCCGCACGGGCGATGTCGGAACCATGGATGAGGACGGCTACACCTACATCGTTGACCGTATCAAGGATCTCATTTTGTGCTCGGGCTATAACGTCTATCCGCGCCGCATCGAAGAGGCGATCTATCAGCATTCCGCCGTCGAGGAGGTGAGCGTCATCGGTATTCCGGACGACTATCGCGGCGAGGCACCAAAGGCGTTTGTCAAGTTACGCAGCGGACATAACGCGACGGAAGGCGATATATTCAAATTCCTGGAGCCCAAACTCTCAAAGATCGAGATGCCGGCTGAAATCGAATTTCGCGCCGAGCTTCCGAAAACGATGGTGGGCAAGCTGTCCAAAAAAGAGCTGCGGGCTGAGGTCCCGTCTCACTGAGCGGGTTTATATTGGCAACCAAAGGATGTGTCTGTTCGATGCGGTTCTCGGGCGGCGGATCAGTTGCAGCATTGCCAATTCTAGAAGTGAGAGTCCCGTTCTGAGTCCATCAGAACGGGATTTAAAATAGGTATCCTTGTCAGCCTGGACAATTTTCCAGCCCGCATACTGACTTGCCCTGACAAGCCATCGAAGCCTGAGGCGCATCTCTGATTAACCTGCCGCCATATTCGCCTGACCTCGCTGCGATCAAGTACGCCTATGCCAGCCTAAATGCCCCACTGCACTAGGCTCAGGACTCATTGATTGAGTTAGAAGATT
>CAYVJO010000477.1:0-2614 GCA_964451735.1 uncultured Hyphomicrobiaceae bacterium
ATTCCTATGAGTGGCGGTCTCTTCCTTGCTGACAAGGACGAGACCGCCACTCATAGGAATTGGCGCTGCCGGAAGAAACACCATATAACGCGGCTCTCCGCCAATATAATAAACCTGCTGATTAGCAAGCAAAGCCAGGACATCCACGCCTCTCGCCCCGCCAAAGCGGCATGAAACAACGGTCATTCCAGAAAAATCACTTGTCGTCTTGTCCGTTGCGAGCCGCACGACGCGCGAGATGGGATTATAGATCGTCCGGATTATAGGCAATTTTGCAAAGGCGTTGTCGATCGAGCGCTGGATACTTTGCTGCGCGGCGCTACGGGCGATGATACCGAGAAACCAGATGCCGAAAATTGCGATTAATATGCCAAGGAAAAACGCCAGCGTGTCATAGCCTGGGCCAATGATCGTCATGCCGCCCGTCGTCAACAGGTCGCCAAGGAAACTGCCAGGACCCAGCGCCGCCTTCAGCAAGTCGATGATCCAGGCGATGATCAGAACAGTCAGGACGACGGGAAGAAGCAGGATCAGACCGGCGAGAAAGGTAGTCGTTACTCTGTTGCGCCAAAGCCGGACGACGAGATTCATGAAGCGTTCCGCCTATGATTACCTTCTCCTGATAGGGTACATAAATTTGCTGTAATTGTCTTAACTTTGTGCGCAGCAACACAGCAAAGAGCAAGGTGCTCAGCGTTACTCGTGCGCTTACCGGATCGGGTGTTCAAGTCTGGTCTCATGAATAGGCGGGAGGTGATGCTGAGATGGCCGCGCCTTACCAACCGCAGCGAAGCCGGCAGCGCTTGCACCGCCCTCCCTCCGGCTCACTCTCGCAATCGGAGCGGCAGGATTGGCAAGGGTGGCCCCAGCGAGGCCCATATCCCCAATAGGGACCGCCCCAGAAACGCGCGCCAAGATTATTGGGGTCTTCTTTTTCTGCTTGCTGCTCGCTTTTGAAACGGGGCACGTTATCGTCCTTTTTGTCCTCTCCGGTTACCATCAAATCCTGGGATAGAACATAGGCAAGCGCCAAGCCGCCAGCCGGAAGGACTTGAGCAAAACCCTGCCGCCAGCCTGCGATGCAAAAGACAACCAAAATCAAGGCAAAGCTTACGCGACGTTTCATCCATTCTCCTTCCAGACGACGATATTATCGTCATCATGATGTTGAGAAGAGAGGAATTGGAATGAACCCATAATGAATACAAATTTGTCGGCAAGATACACATCCACAGTCCATATGTTCCAACCATACAATAAGCTATGGTGATTCAGGCAAAATATCGGCGCAGATCTAACTGGCTCCTTCGCGTTCCCGCGTCGCTATGGCATGGGCTATCGGCACGCCAGCTTCCTGCGGTGATGAACGGACAACTTGCCCTCAGGAAAGGCGTTCAGTCGAAAGAGGTAGTAGTCGCAGCCGCGGCCGCAATATCCCGAGCGCAGGCGACGGAACCAGCAACGCACGCCGCACCAATCCTTGAGCTCTTCTTCGTAGACCGGCTTGGCAACTTTCCTGTAGTGAGACCCACGAGCCGGATAGGGCTCGAAGACATGTGCAGCATATTTCTTTTCCTCGCATGGCTCGGCATTGCTGGCACGATTGGATTCAGGCTCCTGAGGCTGAGACCAGTGGCCGGCGCCGATCGGGGGAGCGTATTGAGGTTCGGGCTCGTAATCGGGGCAGCCTGCTCGGCCATCCGGGCAGTATCCGGCTTTGATAACCGCCTCAGCGGCCTGATGCCGGAGATCTGTGTTCATGGCGTCGATGGCGGAATGAGTGGTGAACGCAGAAGCTTCGCCAGCGGCTAGAAGCATCAGTCCCGCAGCGATGCCTGAGACGACGATCCGAATACGAGAAACATATGTTAACTTCTGGCAAATGCTGCGAAACTGATTACGCATAGCCGCCTCGATCTTTCATGGAGCAAAATTGGAGCGGATGAAAGCCGGGCGTTGTCCTATTTTGGCCTTCCATGCCGTTCATCTTTCCCTATTTAATATCGGTAGGACCGAATAAGTCCTTAACGTGACCCAAAGATTAGACTTCAAATTGGAATGATATGTCTTATCACTCGCAATCGCGCCGTCTGAGCGCGCCGGACATAGCCAGCCGTAAGGGCGGGGAGCCTATCGTGTCTCTGACTGCCTACCACGCGCATACCGCCCGCATCATCGACCCGTATGTCGATTTCCTGCTCGTCGGGGACTCGCTCGGAATGGTGATGCATGGCTTCGAGACGACTGTTCCCGTCCCACTCGACCTGATGATCATGCATGGCGCGGCTGTCGTACGCGGGTCGAGCAAGGCGCTGGTGGTCGTCGATATGCCTTTCGGCACCTACGAGGAAAGTCCGGCTATCGCCTTCCGCAACGCTGCGCGGGTGATGAAGGAAACCGGCTGCGGCGCCGTCAAGCTCGAAGGCGGGGCTCGCATGGGTGAGACGATCCGCTATCTCACCGACCGCGGCATCCCCGTTATGGCGCATATCGGACTGACCCCTCAGTCGGTGAACATGATGGGCGGATTCAAGACGCAAGGCAGGCGCACCGAGGAATGGGCCGCCATCGAGACTGACGCCTGCGTCGTCGCTGAAGCCGGCGCGTTCTCTGT
>CAYVJO010000478.1:0-2609 GCA_964451735.1 uncultured Hyphomicrobiaceae bacterium
CGGGCTTCGTACAAGCCCTGCGCGCCAATCCAAATCTCGCCGTGAACACAGCTGGCACAGCCATTGTCGAAAACCGCGGGCTCGGCGCTTATCTGCCGGCCTTATGCAACGTTGTTTTGGGAGAAGACCTCGCGGTGGATGACCAACACCGTCTGTGGCTAGGAGCGGAGGCGGCTCAGAGTTACGCGCTCGACAATCTCGATATGGTGGCAATCCGCCCTGCCCAGGAGGGAACCGGCCGGCCAGGCAGGCCGCAAAGAACGATTATTCCAGCGGGCCTTCCGGCCGATCAGCGTGAGAGCCTGCGCGAGAAGCTTCGGATGGAAGGCTATCGCTATGTGGCGGAGGAACCGTCCAGCTTTGCGACGCTACCCTCTTGGACGCGGGATAGGCTTGCGCCGCATAGTTGCGCCATGCGGCTTTTCGTATCGCGCGTTGACGAGGAGTATCGAGTCATGCCCGGCGGGCTGGCGCTTCAACTCGATACTCAACACGGCTTTGGATTTTACGCGCAGCAGGGCCACTCCCGCGATGTCTGGGTCTCCTCTGACGCGGAAGCCTCATCCTATACGAGCCGTCTGCGCACAAGCCTCGACGCTCCCAAAATTTCGCGCGGAGGCACCGGGCTGCGAAGCCGGATTGCGGATAATCTATTCTGGCTGGGCCGCTATGCCGAGCGGGCTGACTGGATCATGCGTGTTCTGCGCGGCGCGCTCAACCGTCTCGATCCCGATGCCTCTGCATTCCAGAACCGGGAAACGGTCGTCAAGGCGCTCGATATTCTGCTTGGAAAAGACGATGAACTGGTCCCGCTCCAGCGCAAGGATGCCGCGATCGAACAACGCGCCCGCGCGCTGATGTCTGGGCGTGGCCGGGCCTATGGGCTCGTCCAGACGCTCAGCGATATTCACCGCGTGGCCGGCCTGATCCGTGACCGACTGTCCGTCGAGCTTTGGAAGACACTCCAGACATTCCAGGCCTCGCCTATCTGGACAGGCGACGCGGAACCGCAAAGTCTTGCCGAGGCGCTTGAACAGCTCGATCAGGGTATTGCCACGCTCGCCGCGTTTAACGGCATGGCGGCGGAAAACATGACGCGCAACTATGGCTGGACATTTCTGGAAATCGGCCGGCGCTCGGAACGGAGCTTCAATCTGGCTGAGCTTATGATAACCCTCTTCGAGAATCGGCAGGACGAGGCGACCGAAGCTGCAAGCCTGACTTTTGCGCTGGAAGTTGCCGACAGCATTCTTACCTACCGGTCACGCTATTTGTTCGCGCCTATGCTACCTCTTGTTCTGGACTTGCTCCTGGCCGACGAAACCAATCCTCGTAGCCTGGGCTTTCAACTTGCGGCGATATCCGAACACCTGGACGACCTTCCGAAAAGTCCGCAAGAACCACCGCAAAGCGAGGAACGTAAGCTCATACTCGACATGCTTACGCAGGTGCGTCTCGCCGACGTCCACAAGCTTTCCAAAGCGGAAGCGAATGGACATCGTCTGGCGCTTAAAGCCTTGTTTAATCAACTTTTGACAGAGTTGCCCGAATTATCGGGGGCTATCACCAGACGGTATTTCAGCCTGACCGAAGACGAAATGACTCGGATCTACCCGAGCCTTGGAACCCGGCCATGATGTTCGAGGTGAGCCACAAGACAGTTTATCGCTACACCGCTCCGGTTGCGCAGGCTCACCACCTTATCCATCTCGCACCGCGTCCCCACGAACGCCAACGCATCATACGCCATTCGCTTCTAATTGACCCTGCGCCCTCTGCGCGGAACGATTTCATCGACTATTTCGGAAATCCAGCCTCCGCCGTCGCCATAGAAAGCAACCACACCAAGCTGCTGATTCATTCACGCAGCATGATCGAGGTCAGTGCCCCCGCTCCGCTCGATCTGTCGGCCTCCGTCTCGTGGGACAGGCTGGCCGCGGAACTTGCGCCACAGAACAAGCCCTATAACGCCGAGGTCGTGCAGTATATCATGCCTTCGGACCATATCGCGACGACGCGCCAGCTCGTAGAATTCGCGCGCCCATCCTTCGAAGCAGGACGGCCAGTGCTCGAATGCGCGCGCGATCTCACGGCCCGCATCTTTCAGGAATTCACATATGACAGCGCGGCAACTGACGTCGCGACGGCAATCGATGAAGTTCTGAAGATACGGCGCGGCGTTTGCCAGGATTTCGCGCATGTGTTGATTGGCGCCATGCGCGTCTTCTGCCTGCCCGCGCGCTATGTCAGCGGCTACCTTCTCACGCGACCGCCCGAGGGCAAAGAGAAGATGGTCGGCGCCGACGCGTCTCACGCCTGGGTTTCGGTTTGGGCTCCTGGCCAAGGTTGGGTGGATTTCGACCCCACGAACAACATCATCCCTCAGGACGAGCACATCACAATCGCCTATGGCCGGGATTTCCAAGACGTTAGCCCCGTAACCGGCGTGCTGCTGGGTGGGGGGTCGCACAAGGTGGACGTTTCTGTTGATGTCGTTCCCGCTCTGACGGCCAGCGTATAGCCCAAGAACATGATCAAACCAACCATCATGACATGGCGATCCCGGCAGGGCTCGAACCTGCAACCCCCAGCTTAGAAGGCTGGTGCTC
>CAYVJO010000479.1:0-2603 GCA_964451735.1 uncultured Hyphomicrobiaceae bacterium
TTCGTTGGCCAGGTCAGACAAACCTGCTTAGAAGCGATCCTCGCATCGGGGGCCCCACTCGGCCGCGAAATTGTCATGCGCGCCAACCGGATGACAGCATCAGGACAGCTATTTGCCAGCCTGACGTTGGCCTCTGTTGCCTCCATCGGAGGGCTTATGGCCATAGAGGGAACGCTCAGCCTGGGTGCACTGGCTGCTTGTACGCTGATCTCGAACCGTGTGGTCCAGCCGGTGATGCGCATTATCGGCGTATGGGGCCAGTTTGAGACCGCAAGGCTTGCAGAAGAGCGCTATTCGCCGCTCCTGGCTTTACCCCGGAGGGCAGTGTCGCCAAGATTGTCAATCCCTGCCTCCCTGGAGCTTCGGGATATTTCGATGGGAGAGGAAAGCGGCGCCGGCGAAGGGCGGGCGCCCGGCATGAGCGCGATCGTGCGTCCCGCGGAGATTATCGGAATCGTAAGCCGCGACTATGCCAAGCGGAGTCAAATCCTGAACATATTACGCGGCGCCTTGAGCCCGGATCGCGGATCGGTCCTGATCGACGGAGCCGACCCCGCAAGCCCGGGGGGTGACGCCCTTATGCAAGGCGTTTTCTTTCTCGCAGCCACGCCGGCCACCTTTCGCAGCTCGATCCTGGACAACATTTCTATGTTCGGAGCCATCAGCCACGGCGAGGCGATCGCAACGGCGCGTGCGCTTGGCCTGGAAGCCGTCATACAGGCGCTTCCAGAAGGTTACGACACGCTCTTGGGCGACATCGGTGCATCCGCGCTCGCCGCCGATATCCTTCAGGCGATCTGTGTGGTCCGTGCAGTTGCGATGCGGCCCCGCTTGCTGGTGCTTGATGTGAGGCGGATACCGCCCGATGATGTCAGCACGCGCGCCTGCGCCCTGGCGATCAAGGAGCTGCGCGGCAGGACGACCATCGTTATCTTCGGCAAATATCTTTCGGAATTGACAGAGGCCGATCGCATCTTCGCCTTGCAGGACTGGCGCTTAGAGCCGGTGCCCCGGAGCGTTTCGGACAGCGTCAGCGAACGCGGCAGACAGCTTATCGCCGACAGGCTCGATATCGATACGGGCGGCGAGGGAGGCAAGCCATGAGAGGTGCGCTTCCCTATGCAGGCGCAAGCCATCAAAAAAGCCCTGCCACTGCTTGTATCTGGCCGCTGCTGAGCGCCCTGGACTGGGCCGGAGAGCCCCGGCATCTCTATGAAGCGCTCCCCGAGGGCGAGGATGTTCAGGATTTCGAGGGTTTGCGTGTCCTGCTGACGAAGCTGGACTATGGCCTCATCGAGCTGAGAGACCGACCGGAGTTGGTCGGCAATGACGAGCTGCCGATGCTGCTCTGCGCGGCGGATGGCGATGTGTGGGTGATCCTCGAACGCGAGGCGTCAGGCAATTTCCAGCTCTTCAAAGGCCGTGAGGGACGTCTCGCCAATCTTGGACCGCAGGCGATGAAAGGGCGGATGTTTCTGGTTCGCAAAGCCGAAAATGACGGCGCGATCCAAGAGAATGGACGTTTCGGCTGGCTCGGCGTAGTTCTTGAGCGCGAAAATGCGACGGTACGGCTCCTATTCGCCTTGACGTTTCTCATCAACTGCCTGGCCTTGGCGCTGCCGCTTTATCTGCTGACGGTTTTCGACCTTGCCATCGGCGCCCGTTCGACGGTTACGCTCACCACCCTTTGCGTCGGCTTGCTCATTCTCATTGCTGCCGAGATCGCGTTGCGCGAAATTCGGACCAAGGCAATCGTGCGGCTGGCCGTCAAAACGCAGACGATGGTCATGACAGCCATATTCGAACGCATCCTCCGCCTTCCGATTTCTTATATTGAAGGCGCTTCGGTTGCTGGGCAATTGAACCGATTGCGAATGTTCGAGGGCATTCGCGATATTTTCAGCGGACCTGCGGCCGCTTCACTTCTCGACCTTCCGTTCATCGTTGTTTTTGTCACAGCCGTTTTCCTGCTGGGTGGATGGCTGGGATGGCTGCTTGTGGGGTTTATCGTCTCGATCCTCGGGCTTGCAGCCGTTTTCGTGCCAAATATACGGGTCCAGACGCGGCGTGCAGCGATCAGGCGCTCGGAGTTGCGCATGTTCCGCGCCGATTTCACACACCACATCCAGACGATACGTGATTGCGCCGCCGAACCTGTCTGGATGAATCGCTATCGGTCCCTTATCGCTTACCAATTAAGGGATGCGGCCTGTGTTCAAAAGATGGATTTTACCGAGCAGACATTCGCCCAGTTCTTGTCCATCGCAACTGGGGCGCTCATTGTCGGCTTCGGCGCGACCCGTGTCATGGATGGCTCTTTGACGGTAGGCTCGCTCACGGCGATCATGGCCATCGTCTGGCGGGTGCTCTCCCCCATGCAGACGGTGCTTCTCAATATCGGCCGCGTGTTTCAGGCGCTCGATACCGCCAGTCAGATCAATCGCCTCATGGCCATGCCGCAGGAGACGAAGACCGCTTACAGCCGTTCATATCGGCACATCAAGGGAACGATCGCGCTAGAGAATGTGAGCTACCGTGCGAACGGACGCGTTCTGCCGATTCTACGCGGCATCGATCTGATTATACCTGCCGGCCAGCTTCTC
>CAYVJO010000480.1:0-2595 GCA_964451735.1 uncultured Hyphomicrobiaceae bacterium
ACACCCTGGGTGTAAACCAGGTGCTCTACCACTGAGCTAACCGCCCGCACATATTCGTTCATTGACTTGGCCGTACAAACAGCCGATGCCAAGCCTTGGCACAATATCATAATATCGACGCCTTACAAGCATCCGGCACATGCTTGGCCACACTCTGGCGGTTACATTTATAGCTGGAAATAAAGAAGCCGCCCCTCTCCGGGACGGCTTCTGGCTAGGCGCGCAGCCGCGCCTGAAAATCCATATTAAGAGGCCTGAATATTATCAACGGCGATCTTGCCAGTCCGGCGATCCTCGCGCGTATCGAAGCTGACCTTTTGACCTTCGACCAAGCCGCGCAGGCCGGCACGCTCAAGAGCCGTGGCATGGACGAACACGTCCTTGCCGCCGTCGTCCGGCTGGATGAAGCCGAAACCTCTTTGTGCGTTGTAGAATTTAACGACACCGGTATTCATAGGAAGTCCTTATTCAAATTAGTAGTCAATGTGAGCAAACAATGCGAGTAAACGCAGTTGTATGCCCGGTTCGTCGAAATTTGGTAAGGGGATTGAACGCGCGCCTGTTTAACCAAGGATCTACGGCCCTATCGTCCGGCCAAAAGTCGATATCGCATAATTTAAGACTAACGCGAAGAGTTGACAAGAGTAGATGCAAGCCCGACGCACAGCAAAACGGAATATCAGATTTGACGGAACACGACATCGGATCCCTGATTGCAGATATCGCAGTATGGGTGCGCTCCCGTCTCGGCGAGGGGCGTGTGGCGGATTACATTCCTGCGTTGGCATGTATTGATAAATACAAATTCGGCATTGCGGTCGCGACCGTGAACGGTGAAACGTTCCAAGCGGGCGACGCGGAAGAGCGTTTTTCAACTCAAAGCATTTCCAAAGTCTTCACCCTTACTCTTGCCCTCGAAAAAGCGGCTGAAACCCTGTGGGAACGGGTTGGCCGGGAGCCCTCCGGCACGGCGTTCAACTCGATCGTGCAGCTCGAACGGGAGCGTGGAATACCTCGAAATCCCTTCATCAATGCCGGTGCGATCGTGGTTTCCGATGTCATTCTCGCAGGCAGGCCGCCCTCTTCGGCGATAGAGGAAATAACCTGTTTCGTGAGACGTCTGGCAGATGATCACAGCATCGCCCTCGATCCGGAGGTCGCTCGTTCCGAAGCTGAAACGGGCTTTCGCAATGCAAGCCTTGCATATTTCATGAAGGGCTTCGGAACGTTGAAAGGGCCGGTCCCTGACTGCCTCGATACGTATTTTCATCATTGCTCGCTCAGCATGAATTGCGTGCAACTGGCGCGTGCTGGGCTTTTCCTTGCCAATGGTGGGCTCGACCCGCTGACCGGGGAACGCATCGTTGGGGAGGAGCGCGCACGTCGGATCAATGCTCTGATGCTCACCTGCGGTCATTACGACGCCTCTGGCGATTTTGCGTTCAAGGTCGGCCTGCCCGGCAAGAGCGGTGTCGGAGGAGGTATTCTTGCAGTCGCCCCAAGAAGGGCCGCGATCGCCGTCTGGTCACCCGGCCTCAACCTCAATGGAAACTCCCTTGCCGGAGCCTACGCGCTGGAAAAACTCGCACGCGAAACGGGCTGGTCGATCTTCTGACATAAACTCGCTGGTCTGCAGATCCCGCTGTCCGCTTCCATGTCCCCGCGAGTGGCGCGAATTTGATATTTAAGCTCTAGAACGTATTCCGGAAAACCGATTTCCATTTTTGCGTATTACGCATTAGGGGCTCTTACGATTGAAACACTTGCATCCCGTTTATCGCATCCTCATCTGCTAAAGCTTGAGTTGGATCACCAAAATACTTCAAACAAAAGTGAGACCCGTAATGTGCCCAAAAGTCCTATCAAACAAAACTTGGGGCCCGATCGGCAGTTTCAATTTCATTGAATGGACTCTGGAGGCAGTGGCATCACAATGACTTTCCGCGCGTTCATAGGAGCCGTAATGCTGGCCGCCGCGGTTTGCAGTCCAGCATTCGCCGGTAAAGCGGACGTCATCGGGGTGAAAGTTCACAGGGACGCAAGGGGGGTGTACAATTTCGACGTGACGGTGAAGTCCCAAGATACGGGTTGGGATAAATATGCGGATAAATGGGATGTGGTCGGTCCGAACGGTGAAATCTTCGCCACGCGCATTCTCCTCCACCCGCATGTTGACGAGCAGCCCTTCACGCGCAGCCTGGGTGGCATTTCGATCCCGGCTGAGGTCAAGGAGGTAACGATCCGTGCTCACGACAAGGTAGAAGGGTATGGCGGTGCGGAAATGAGGGTTATGCTGCCTCAATAGCCTGTCGAGGATGCAGCGCCGAGGCTATGGCGGTGCGGTCCGAAAAGACAGGCAAGCCCCAGAATGAGGCCAGAAACGGTCGCGATCATGCCCGCCGCGCTGACACTGGAATTCATGCCTATCCAAAGCGGGCCATAACCTGCGAGCACGTAACCGGCGACCGCTGCGACGGCTGCGAAATCAACGCTCCAGGCAACCTGCGGAGCAAGACGGTTCGTCATGAGGCGCGCCGCGGCAGGTGGGCAAACGAACATAGCGATCACGATGATCGAGCCTACAGCGTCGAAAGC
>CAYVJO010000481.1:0-2593 GCA_964451735.1 uncultured Hyphomicrobiaceae bacterium
GGCCGTTGACCATGGGGCCCACGTCGACGCGGTCCAGGCCGTTGCCGATCCGCAGCGCCCGCGCCTGGTCGACCAGGAGGCGCGCGAACTCGTCGTACACGTCGGTGTGGACGTAGAAGCGCTCGGCCGACGTGCACACCTGCCCGCAGTTGATGAAGGCGGCGAAGGCGGCGCCGCGCGCCGCGACCTGCAGCGGGGCGGACGGCATGACGAGGAAGGCGTCGTTGCCCGAGGTCTCGATCAGCGACGGCGTGAACGTCTCCGCACACGTCCGGGCCACGGCCTGCCCCGTGGCGACGCTGCCGGTGAAGGCGACCATGTCCACGTCGGCGTGGGCGACGAGGCGCTGCCCGACCCGGCCACCACCGGTGACGCACTGGACGAGGCCGGGGCCGAGGGACTGGAAGGCCTCGACGAAGCGCAGCGTCGACAGGCTCGTGTACTCCGACGGTTTGACCACGACGGCGTTGCCGGCGGCCAGGGCGGCGGCCGCCTCCCAGCAGAACAGCACGTAGGGGAAGTTGAAGGGGAGCACGACGGCGACGACGCCCCAGGGCTCCTTCACGGTGTAGTGCATCTGGCCGGCGACCGCCGGGCCCAGCACGTGGCCGACGTCGTGCCGGCCGATCTCGGCGTAGTAGTCGACGGCCGTGATGCCCCAGTCGACCTCGTCGACCGCTTCCTTGTATGGCTTGCCCATCTCGCGGGTGAGGAGCTCGGCGAGTTCGCCGCGCATGGCGCGCAGGGTCCGCGCCACCTCGTGGAGGCGCTCGGCGCGCTCGAGAGCCGACAGGCCCCACCACACGGGCCATGCGCCCACCGCGAACGAGACGGCCTCGTCGACCTCCCCGTCGGTCGCGTCGGCGACCTCGCCGATCCGTTCCTCGGTCGCCGGATCGACGACCTCGAACGTCTCGGTCGCGGCGCTGCGCCGCAGCTCACCCTTGATGTGAACGGCGCCGCTGTACCTGTCGAAGCTGGACCGACCAGAGCTGGACCGGTCGAAGGCCGTCGTCGCCATGGTGCCTCCTGCGTCGGGTGGCCCCGAGTGTGCTGATCGGATCTTTCCGGGACAACGGATCGCTGGTATGAACAAGGCGGGGCAACTCGTTCGGAGGTATGAGGCATGGCGATGACCGTGCGGGACCTCGTGGCCGACGACGCCATGGCCACACGCCCCTTCGCGGGCCGGTCAGGTCTCGACCGCGAGGTCGCGTGGGCGCACGCCTGCGAGATGTCGGACCCGTGGAACTGGATCGGCGAGGGCCACCTGCTCATGACGACGGGCCTGGGGGTCCCCGCCGGCGCGTCGGCCCAGGCCGCCTACGTCGAGGGGCTCGATGCAGCGGGCGTCGCCGGGGTCGCGGTCGGCGAGGACATGTTCGCCCCGCCGCTGACCCCGGAGATGCTCGCCGCCGCCGACGTCCGGGGCCTGCCCCTGATGTGGACCCGTCGCGACATCCCGTTCATCACCCTGGGCAGGGCCGTCGCCGAGACCAACCAGCGGGTGGCGCGCCGACGGGTCGAGCAGACCGCCGCCGTGTACGACGCGTTCCGCCGCGTGGGTGTCACCTCCGCCGGGCCGCACTCGTTGCTCGCGGACCTCGAGGCGGTCGTCGGGTGCTCGCTGACCGTCGTGCCGCCCGGGGCCGAGCCCGCCGACGCGGCGACGGTGCCCCTGCCCGGGCCGCGACCGGCGGTCCTGGTCGCACGCTCGTTCGGCGCGGGCCGGCCCGACCGGGCGGTGCTCCAGCACCTCGCCGCCGTCGTCGCCCTGGAGCAGACGTGGGTCGTGGCCGAGCGGGAGCGCGCGCGTCGCCAGGGGGCCTCGCTCCTCGCGCAGCTCTTCGACGACCGGCTGGGGCGGGCCACCGCCACGACACAGCTCGACGAGCGTGGCCTCGCCGCGGCCCCGGTGGTGCTGGTGGCATGCCGGGGCGCCGACACCGACGACGAGCTGCAACGTCTCCACCACACCCTGGACGACCTGGCGTTGCCCCATCTGGTGCTCACGCGCCCGCCCGTCACCTACGTCCTCGTGCAGGACGCGGCCGACGCCGTCGCCGCGGTCGTCGCCGCCCTCCCGCCGGCGGCCACCGCCGGAACCAGCGACCCGTTCACGGCTCCGGGCGGGCTGGCTGCGGCGCAGCGGGAGGCGAGATGGGCGATGCGACGGGCGACCGAGCGGCGGGTACGGCTGTTCCGCCACGGCGACGACGTCGGCGAATCGGTCTTCCTGCCCACCGATCGGGAGCACGGCCACGAGGCGGCCCGCCGGGTGCTGGGGCCCGTCCTGGACTACGACGACGCCCACGGCGGCCGGCTGACCGCGTCGCTGCGGGTCTTCCTCGAGGAGAACCGCTCCTGGCTGGCGGCCTCACGGCGCCTGCACGTGCACAAGCAGACGCTGGTCTACCGGATGCGGCGGGTGGAGGAGCTCACCGGACGACGACTGGACCGCACCGGCGACGTGGCCGAGCTCTGGTTGGCGATCACCGCGGCGGAGGCGGCAGGCCTCTGGGAGATCTGACAGCGAGGGCAGGTCTCCCCTCCCAACGAGCACGCCCGGGTACCCGGCGACCCGTGGTACGAG
>CAYVJO010000482.1:0-2571 GCA_964451735.1 uncultured Hyphomicrobiaceae bacterium
TCGTAGGCGCGGCTCCGACGGCAACGCTCGACCTAGCCATGCGGCCAACGCTGCAATAATATTCAACATGGACCACTCGGTGGGGGCTGACCATGGCTCTCGTTCAGGTCGAACGGGGATGTTAATTAAACGTAACAGGGAGCCTGAAAGACCCTCCTGGGGTGCCTACTACGCCGCCCGAGGAAGTTGCTAGAGGCGCCCGACCCCGCGTCGCCTCGGCCCTATGAAGCAGGACGTTGGGTGCCCTATGAAGCAGGACGTTGGGTCAAGCATATCTATAGTCTAAACGTATCTTGCCGTATTCATAGATGTAGAGAGGGCGAGGCCCCTGCGCCTCCCCGCATATCGGCGAGCCCTCTGTTCTTCCGCCAAAACATGAGCATATTACCGTCAGACCCCGGAGGGGCAGGTAAGGTTTAAGAAAATGGATACTCAGAAAACAAATAAGGCCCATGCAACAAAAGAGCTGCAGGTTAACCGGCAGAAGTGGTCGCCGGTGGTCTGGGATGCCGGCTGGACGTCTTTCCCAAGCACGTTGATCGAACACCAGAAAGCGCTCGGCATTGACCCGATCGACATGAACATCCTGCTGCATCTGGCAATGTACTGGTGGAAACGCGACACCAAGCCGTTTCCCTCTAAATCTACAATCGCCGACGCGCTGGGAATTCATCCTCGCACAGTACAGAAGAGAATGGCCGCCATGGAGAGCGTGGGCTTCGTCAGACGCGAGGAGCGCCGCGTGCCAGGCCAAGGCAGCAAAACCAACCTCTACCATCTCGACGGACTGATTGAAGCCCTTCGGCCATTTGCGCAGCAGAAGATCGACGTACGCGATGCCCGGAAGAAGGAGGATGACGCCCGAAAGCGCCGGAAGCGACCAGGCGGGCCAGATTTAAAATTGGTCAAATGAGTGCTTCGCGGCGTCGCCTAATTGGATAAGGTCTCCGTTTTCTACATAGTTCACGATTTGCCGTTGTGGACTTATGGGCGGAGGGATGCAGGTTCAAGTCCTGCCGCCGCGACCCCGTTGACAGAATTGCTGCCTCTCTAATTTGTTTCTTCTTTGAAGGCCGCTTCAGCTGAGTTAACGGTCAGCCTTCTGAGGTTCTCATTCAGTTGTTGCTCGACGACGTAGACCGGCTCGGACCAAAGCCCGGCCAGCACCGGGAGGGCTTTCTCTACATCCCACGGCTTCGCCGCCCGCCCTTCAATTTGCGCGAATGGTCCATCCGATTCTGTAAGCATGCGTTCGCGCGACATTCCCCTGCTCCAGATTCTTGATCCGCTTGATCTGGTTCGTCTGTAGGCCACCATACTCCTTGCGCCATGTGTAATACGTGAACTCGGTCACACCGATCTGGCGTACTGCAGCAGAGACCGTGCTCCCTTGCCCAGTCAGCACATCAACTTGCCGAAGCTTGGCAACAATCTCTTCAGGTTTGTATCGCTTCCCCATCTTCTGTCCTCCTCATTGGGAAATACCCATACTTCGTGTCGGACCACTTCAATGGGGAGGCTCATCCGCCGGCGTTCCACCGCTTTTCGGCGGCATTATCGATATCCTTCGGTTGAACCCAGGCGCTCGCGCCGTGCGCAAGCTCTTCTTTTTTCCAGAATGGCGCATGAGTTTTCAGAAAATCCATTAGAAAACTTGCCGCTTCGAAGGCAGCCTGCCGGTGTTTGGAAAGGGTTATGACGAGAACGATAGTATCGCCAGGCAAAAGCCGTCCGTAGCGATGAACGATCAGGCTGCCTTGCAATGGCCAACGCGCCAGCGCCTCATTTTCTATACGTTGCAATTCCTTTTCGGTCATACCCGGGTAATGCTCAAGCGTCATTGCGTCAATTGCGCCGGGGCCGCTTCCGCTGCGCACCATGCCGGTGAACGTCACCGCTGCCCCGATGTCGTCAAGACCCCGCGTCAATTCGCGCAGTTCGGTTCCGATGTCGAAATCCTGCGTCTGAACCCGGATCAATGTGGCTTTCCTTTCTGTCATTGCCAGATTTGCGCTTCTTATGCTTCCATAATCGCTCGCAGCCGGTTTATGCTTGCGCCGCAATGGTATAGGAGACCTGCATGGCCAAGGGCTACTGGATTGCGCGCATGACCGTCAACAACCCAACAGACTACCCGAAATATGTCGAAGCGGCCAAGCCGGCATTCAAGAAATTCGGAGCGCGTTTTTTGATACGCGGAGGGCGCTACGACTCTGTGGAAGGCGATGGGCGGCCGCGCAATGTTCTCATAGAGTTCGACAGCTTCGAACAGGCCATTGCCTGCTATAGATCACCCGAATATCAGGCTGCCGCGGAATTAAGAAAAGGCAGCGCTGAAGGCGAGATCGTCATCGTCGAGGGCTTGGATTGAAAAGGTTTTGCGCCCCGACGGGCCGGCAAGACGATTGAGAGCCGACAATGACCCTGATTGGAAAAAAAGCTCTTGTGACTGGCGCAAGCCGCGGGATCGGCGCCGCAATCGCCAAAGGACTTGCCGCGGCGGGAGCGGATGTTGCGCTGACTTATCTCAACTCGCCCGAGGCGGCGGCCGAAACTGTTCGCGATATAAAG
>CAYVJO010000483.1:0-2553 GCA_964451735.1 uncultured Hyphomicrobiaceae bacterium
ATAAACAGGGCCTGATCGGCCAGCAGCCGATCAGCGCCGGGCATATTGCCTGGAACGGCGAGAATATTACGACACTCCCATCTTATCGGCGTGCTCACAGGGGCATTGCGATCGTGCCACAGGGACGTGAGATTTTTCCGCTTCTGACCGTGCGCGAAAATCTTGAAAGCGGATTTGCCGCAACCGAGAGAAAAAACCGCTTCATTCCCGAGGAGGTCTTCGAACTTTTTCCAGTTCTGCGCGACATGCTCAAGAGGCGGGGCGGCGATTTGTCAGGCGGTCAGCAACAGCAACTCGCCATTGGCCGCGCCATGGTCTTGCGCCCAAGTCTTCTGGTTCTAGACGAACCCACCGAGGGGATACAGCCTTCGATCATCAAGGATATCGGCCGTGCCATCGATTATTTGCGCCAGGGAGGCAAGATCGCGATCATACTCGTCGAACAATATTTCGAGTTCGCCCGCGATCTTGCCGACACATTCGTTGTGATGGATCGCGGGCAGGTGGTTCTGGCTGGCGACAGGCGTGATATGGACGAAACACATGTTCGAAAACATCTCTCGGTCTAGCCCGTCCGATCTGCCCTCTCCAGTGCTTGACCGGATCCGCGTATCCGCAAGCGTGCGCCTTCGACTATGCATGCGGAACGGACGGACGAGCCTTGCCGATCTGCGCGAGGAAGACGGTTTCAAGGTCCGCTTTCCGCGGCGCGCGGAAGGGATGGAAGCCGTAATCATCAATACGGGCGGCGGATTGGCGGGGGGCGACCGCGTTCGCCTAGCCGCCGAGTTGGATGCGGGCGCTTTGGCCATGGTGACCACGCCATCGGCGGAACGTGTCTATGGCGCGCTCGCAGGCGCATGGACGGGCATCGACATAAGCCTTCGTCTAGCGGAGGGCGCCAGGCTGAACTGGCTCCCGCAGGAAACCATCCTGTTCGACGGCGCTCGATTGAAGCGCTCCATGACGGTCGATATGGCGTCATCGGCGCATGTCCTCATCGCGGAAACAGCGATTTTCGGACGCGCAGCCAGAGGAGAGACCGTCGCCTCCGGCCATTTCGCTGACCGATGGCGCATCCGCCGGGATGGCGTTCTGGCTTTTGCCGAAGCGGTGCGGCTGGACGGAGCCATCGCCGAGATCATGCAGCGGCCGGCAATCGCGGGCGGTGCACACATCGTATCGACGGTCTTACTTGCCTCGCCGGAAGCCGAAAACCGGCTCGCGCCTGTTCGACGGGCGCTGGACGGCGCTGATTGCAACGCGGCCGCAAGTGTCTGGAACGGCCTTCTTGTCATTCGCGCACTTGGCCGCGACAATAGCCGGATCAGGGCGATGCTCGAATCGGTTCTGCCAGTCCTGTCGGAAACGGCTCTGCCTCGCGCGTGGTCCTCATGACGGGCCACGAACAAGGATCGTTTTTTGATATCGCAATAACCTAAGTCCATTCGGCATTCATAACCAATAAGAGGCGGGTCCCAGTGAATCTGTCACCGAGAGAGAAAGATAAATTGCTCATAGCCACGGCCGCCATGGTCGCGCGCCGCCGTCTGGAGCGCGGCGTGAAGCTCAACTATCCCGAAGCCGTTGCGCTGATAACCGATTTCGTCGTGGAGGGTGCGCGTGATGGACGTTCCGTAGCCGATCTGATGCAGTCGGGCGCGCAGGTCGTCACACGCGACCAGGTCATGGAAGGTATTGCCGAGATGCTCCATGACGTTCAGGTTGAGGCGACATTTCCCGATGGCACGAAGCTTGTAACCGTGCACAATCCGATTCGATAATGGACATGGATGGGCTATCGGAACGGAGGCCGGAATGACATATGGCGAAAGCCAAGGAACTTCGAGGCAGGCAACGCGCATGACGATATTGCTGACTCAAGCCTATGACCTCGCCGCACGCACGCATTCCAGACAGCGCCGAAAGGGAACCACTGATATCCCGTACATGAATCATGTTTGCGCCGTTGCCGCTATGGTTGCACAGGCGCTTCCCGAGGAGGATCCCGAAGCAGTCGCAGCCGCCGTTCTTCACGATGTGATCGAAGATTCAAACGTCACGGAAAACGATATCGCTGAGCAGTTCGGCAGGCGTGTCGCGTCCTTCGTCGCGGAGATGACCGATGCGCCCGATTGGCCGCAGCTCTCCATGCCGGAGCGCAAAGCAAGGCAGGCAGAGAAAATGGTTCACGCGACCCGCGAAGCCCGGATCATCAAAATCGCGGACCAGACCAGCAATATCCAGGACCCAAGCTTAACGGCAGGCGCATGGCCGCGCGAACGGAATCTCGCTTATCTCGCGGGGGCAAAGCAGGTCGTCGATGCGTGCCGCGGCGTTGCGCCCGGACTGGAAGCGGCGTTCGATGAGGCTGCCGTTGTATTCGGCGCAGCGATCGATAAGGAGGGCAGAGCATGATTCCGGGGGAAGTCATCCCGCAAGAGGGAGAGATCGAATTGAATGCGGGGCGGGCGACGCTTGCTGTCGAAGTCGCCAACAAAGGCGACCGCCCTATCCAAGTCGGCAGCCACTATCATTTCTATGAAACCAATC
>CAYVJO010000484.1:0-2531 GCA_964451735.1 uncultured Hyphomicrobiaceae bacterium
CCCCCACGAAGACCAACAGCGGGGCGCGGGGTGGTGTTTCGAGCAAGCCATCATGACGCCTGAACGCCTGGCGGGAACGCTGAGGCGGCTCTTCGAGGAACCGGCGACCCTCGCACGAGCTGCATCGCGATCCAAGTCTCTGGCGCGTTATGACGCTGTTGCGCGTCTGGCTGACCTGGTAGTCACGCTCGCAGAAGCGCCGGAGACGTTTTCGGCGCAAAGGGAAGCCGAGGGGCACGCAGGATGATCGATCTGAGGGAGTTTCAACCGATCCATATCGTTGGTATCGGTGGGATTGGAATGAGCGCAATTGCCGAGGTGCTGCATAAACGCGGTATTGCGGTGCGTGGCAGCGATCTCAAAGATGGCGTCAACACCCGGCGGCTTGCGGCCAAGGGCATTCCAGTCGCTATCGGGCATCGGGCGGAAAATATCGAGGGCGCTGGTCTCGTCGTCCTGTCATCGGCTGTCAAGGACGGCAATCCCGAGCTTGCAGCGGCAAGAGCGACCGGCCTATCGGTTTGGAGCCGCGCGGAGATGCTGGCTCGGCTGATGGCGGATTACAAAACCGTCAGTATAACGGGAACCCACGGCAAAACGACGACGACCTCGATGATCGCCTGGATTTTCGAGCGTGCCGGGCTTGATCCTACTGTCATCACGGGGGGGATAATCAATGACTGGGGAACAAATGCCCGCATCGGCGAGGGTGAATGGTTCATTGTAGAGGCTGACGAGTCCGACGAAACCTTCGTGAAGCTGCCAACCCGCATTGGCGTTGTCACGAATATAGATCCCGAACATCTCGATTATTATGGTTCGGTCGAGGCGATGTATGACGCTTATCGCAAGTTTTTTGCCGGGATTCATGCGGGCGGCGCGCTTGTCGTCGGCATCGATCATCCTGTCGTGCGCGAATTCTCGTCGGGCGGAGGACTTGGCAAAGACGCGCGTCTGATTGCTTATGGCGAGTCGGATGACGCTGATATCCGTCTTGAGCGGGTGTTTTCCAATGGCAGTTCCCTTCACGCCGACGCCGTCATCAGCGCGAAGGTCGCAGGCGGTGAGCGCCGTCTTGCCGGGTTGACCCTTGACGTGCCCGGCCATTACAACGCGATGAACGCGATGGCCGCCATCGGGGTCGCCACGGAGGCCGGTATTCCCGATGAGACGATCCGTGAGGCGCTTGCCAGCTTTCAGGGGGTCAAGCGGCGTTTCACCCGCGCAGGACAATGGAAAGACGTCTCGATTTATGACGATTATGCCCACCATCCCATCGAAATCGCTGCGGTGCTAGATGCAGCGCGCGGCGCGTCCTCCGGCCGTGTGATCGCAATCGTTCAACCACATCGCTATTCTCGGCTCAAAGCGCTTTTCGATGAGTTTTGTGGCTGTTTCTCCAATGCCGATGTGGTTATCGTAACGCCGGTCTACTCGGCTGGAGAGGAGCCCAATGGGACTGACCGGGACACCCTGATCGAGGGCGTCCGTCTTCGCGGCCATCGGCACGTGCTTGCCGTTGATGGTGAGGAGGAACTGGCCAGGCTGATCGCATCCGCCGCAAAGCCGGGCGATCTCGTGATCGGACTAGGCGCGGGCACAATTTCGGAATGGGCCAATGCGCTGCCCGCGCGTCTCGAAGCGCTCGGACCGGCGCGGCTCGACGCTGCCGAGTAACGCCTCGCGCAACCATTTGGGGTCTCGTCATGAGCTTTTCCGACCTGACCGGCGAATTGACGGGTCGATTGCCCGAATTGCGTGGGCGGCTGGAGGCCAACCGGTGTATGTCCGAGATGACGTGGTTCCGGGTCGGCGGCCCTGTACAGGTGCTGTTTACTCCGGCCGATGAAGCCGATCTTGCTTATTTTCTGCGCAATGCGGGTGAGGATCTGCCGCTAACTGTCGTAGGGGTTGGATCGAATTTACTCGTGCGAGATGGCGGCCTGCCGGGCGTTGTCATCCGGCTTGGACGCGGCTTCAGTCAGATTGAACCGGAAGGAGACCATCGCATCCGCGCCGGCGCCGCAGTCCCGGATATGCGGCTCGCCCAGGCCGCCGCCAAGGCCGGAATCGGGCGGCTCGCTTTCTATCGCGGCATTCCCGGCACGGTCGGAGGCGCGCTGCGCATGAATGCGGGCGCGCATGGAACCGAGACGAAAGACGTCCTTGTCGAAGTGCGCGCGTTCGACCGGTCCGGCGAGGTCCACATCCTCGGTCGAGACGATCTCGCTTACACCTATCGCCATTGCGGCGCGCCAGAGGAGTTCATCTTCATCGAGGCACTCTATCAGGGCGAGCCGGGCGAGCCGGACGAGATTGCCCGCGCCATGCAGGAGGTGGCGAATTACCGCGAAACCCATCAGCCCACCAAGGCCCGCACTGGCGGCTCCACGTTCAAGAATCCGCCGGGCCACAGTTCCTGGAGGCTCATCGACGAGGCGGGGCTGCGCGGTTTCCGCGTCGGCGGGGCGCATGTGTCTGAAAAACACTGCAACTTCCTGATCAATGATGGCGAGGCGAGCGCGGAGGAT
>CAYVJO010000485.1:0-2524 GCA_964451735.1 uncultured Hyphomicrobiaceae bacterium
CCCGCCAGGCGTTCAGGCGTCATGATGGCTTGCTCGAAACACCACCCCGCGCCCGCTTTCTCGAATCGGGTCGCATTTTCGAGTTGATCATTATCGACGGAATTGGGCAAGGGTACGAGCACCGCCGGCCGGCCAAGCGCGGACAGCTCGGCCACGGTCGTTGCACCCGAGCGTGAGACAACGAGATGAGCGCCGGCCATGCGATAGGGAAGGTCCTCGAAGAAGGTTGCCAGTTCCGCCGCCACGCCCGCCACCTCATAGGCATCGAACACGCGGTCAATATCCTCCTCCCGGCATTGCTGCACAACCATGAGCCGATCCCGCAACTCCTGCGGCAGAAGCTGAAGCGAGACCGGCATGATGTCGGAGAAAAATCGTGCGCCTTGACTGCCCCCGAAGCACAAAAGGTTGAGCGGCTGCCCAGTCTGGGCCGGCTGATAACTACCGCCGCGAAGCTCAAGCACAGCATCGCGCAAGGGCGTGCCGGTGACGAAGCTCTTCTCGGCGACCTTGCCTTCGAGAAATTTCGTATCCTCGAATGACAGAGCGATCGCTTTGACCATAGGGGCAAGGAAGCGGTTGGCCCTGCCCATCACCGAATTCTGCTCGTGGACCATGCTGGGGATGCCCCGCGCAAGCGCCGCGAGTACGGGAGGAATGGTGGGATAGCCGCCAAAACCGACCATGGCTTTCGGCTTCAGTTCGCTCATCACATCATAAGCCATCTTGAAGCCGTTGGAGTTGGTTGCGACCATCTTTATGGCTTCGATCGGCGATTTGCCCCGAAAGGTTGCCGATGGCACACGGTGAACGCTGCGCCCTGGGAAATCGACGCCAAGATAGGTGGTGCGGATATCCGTGATGAGATCGACATCATAGCCGCGTCGGAGCATTTCGCCGGCAAGCGCATGAGCCGGGAAAAGATGGCCGCCTGTGCCGCCCGCGGTGAGAACGATGGACCCGCCTGTCACTTTCGCATCCCCCTAGAGCACACCGCGCGTCATTCGATGCGGCCTCGCTCTAATTTTGAAAAAACGATCTAACTTATACACTTAATCGATCAGGATTACATATAGGCTGATCGAGAGGGCATCTCGCCCCCCGCCGGTAGCCGCGACGGGCGAAAAATCGGGACAGGTTCGGGCCGGCGCCTTGCGAGACCGAGAGCCAACCCCATTGTCAGTGCCATCGCTGTCAGCGAAGAGCCCCCATAAGACAAAAAAGGCAATGTCATGCCCTTCGCAGGCAACAGATCGACGTTAACTGCCATATTAATCAGCGTTTGAAAACCAAAGAGCATCATTAGCCCCGACAGCGCAAGCCGAATGAACGGATCGCGCGACCGGGACGCCGCTCTCAAGCCACGCCATACAATAAACGCATAGAGACAGACAAGAAAAAGGCAAAAGATCAGCCCGAACTCTTCCGCGGTCACTGCGAATATATAGTCCGTATAGGCGTCGGGCAATTTCGGCGTGATGATCCCTTCGCCCGGACCTTGCCCAAGCCACCCGCCTTGACGGAACGCGGCGAGCGCGGTATCAACCTGATGCGTATCGCCCGCAGAGGGGGAAAGAAACCTGTCAACCCGGCTTTTGACGTGAAACAGCAACAGATACGCTGCCGCGAATGCTCCGGCCCCGCCCGCCATGGCTAGCACGATCCAGACCAGCGAATAACCGGCAAGAAAGAGCAACCCGCTCCAGACCAGCGCGATAAGGCATGCCTGGCCGATATCAGGCTGAAGTGTGAGCGTCCCTGCGAACACGGCCAACAAGGCGAGCGCGATGGCAAGTCCGGGCATATCGGGACGCTTGACCGCTTCCGCGAAGGCCCAAGCGGTCAGGACAACGAAGCCCGCCTTGGCGAATTCTGACGGCTGCAATGAATGACCGCCTGCGAAAATGAGCCAGCGTACAGCGCCATTCTTCTCGATCCCCTGGGCCAGGGCGAGGACCATCAGGGTAAGCCCTCCGAAAAACAGGAAAAGCCCGGCGCGCCGGATAAGTTTCGGCGTCAACATGGAGCAAGCGATGAGCAACAGCGCCGCAGGCGCCATGAAAATCAATTGGCGTTTGAAAAAGTAAAGAGGCTCCTGACCGATTTTGTTGGCCGCTGCAGGACTTGCGGCCAATGAGATCAAGCCGCCGAGAACCATGATGAACAGCACAGCGCCCAGCATATGACGATCGACGGAGAACCACCATTCGGCGATTACGCTGCGGTCGGTGCGCGCCAGCCTCATGCGGCAACGGTCTCCCTGAGCGCGACGCCTCCCAGCGAGGCGACGAGCGCGCGAAATGCATCTCCGCGCGCGGCGAAATTGGCAAACTGATCGTATGAAGCGCAAGCGGGAGAAAACAGCACGACGGGGTCCGACTCGCCCGAGGCAGCGGCATCCTGCGCCGCAGTGCGGATCGCGGCTTCGAGCGTGACGCTTACCGAATGATCGAGCGCGCCGTCCACATGCCGGGCAAAATCCCTTGCCGCCTCGCCGATGAAATACGCCCGGCGGATCCTCGGG